>WQTB01000096.1 GCA_009786495.1 Treponema sp. | reverse complement strand
ACAACGCCGCGGTAAGGATCGTAATGGCAGTCGAAAATAAGAGCGCGTAACGGCGAATCGGGGCTGCCCTTGGGCGCGGGTATTCTTTTTACAATCGCTTCGAAAAGTTCGTCAACGCCTGTGCCCTGGCGCGCGGAAACAAGCAGGGCAGCGCTTGAATCAAGGCCTAAGTCTTTATCGATCTGTTTTTTTACGCGCGGCACGTCGGACGCGTTCATGTCGATTTTATTTATGACAGGAACTATTTCAAGATTGTGTTCAAGCGCAAGGTACATATTGGAAAGCGTCTGCGCCTGAACGCCCTGTGTCGCGTCCACCAAAAGAAGAGCGCCTTCGCAGGAATTTATTGCGCGGCTTACTTCGTAGCTGAAATCGACGTGGCCCGGAGTGTCGACAAGGTTCAGCGTGTATTCGATGCCGTCTAAAGCGGTGTAAGGGATCGTGACAGCCTGGCTTTTTATTGTGATGCCTCTCTCGCGTTCAATGTCCATATTGTCAAGAATTTGATCCTGAAAATTGCGGTCGTCGACAAGTTTGGCTTTCTGGATAAGCCTGTCCGCAAGCGTGGATTTGCCGTGATCGATATGCGCGATAATACAAAAATTTCTTGTGTTCTGCGTTTTTACCATTATTGCAACTATAACCGGAAACCCCGCGATTATCAAGAATCGGCGAAGCTTAACTTTTACCTGCGCTTAATTTTTTTAGTTCCGGTGTCGGTTTAATCATTTTTGCGATTGTTTTGGGATAATGAAGGCAGCTTACCCAGCAGATGCGCTCGTATATTTCGCGGCCGAAACGTTTTTGAAAATCTTCCGTGTTCAGGTTTTCGATAAAATCCGCCGACCTGTTGTTAAGGGCCGCTTCCATGCAAACCTGTATAAACATCGCGTCTGTCAGTAAATCAGGCCTTATCAATTTAAAATAATTTCCGATCTCAAGGCTTTTTGCGGCTTCCATGCAAAGGTGAAAATAATGCTGCTTTTCAAGGCTTTCGTGATCGATATTTTCAAGAACAAAGATCGATTTTTTTATCGCCGACGTGCAGAGATTAACGTAAAGCGTAGTGTCTTTCAATTTTTTCGCGCTGACATATTTTATTGCGTAAGGATTTTCATTTATCGCGTTAACGCAGAATTTCGCGTAGGTCTGCACGTCCATGCCGTTAATATCTTTTATGCCGCGCAGCCTTTTTACATTCTGCCTGTGTCCCTGCCTGTCATAGAAAAAATCGATCTTCTTTCCTTTCTGGGAAGCCGCTTTTACTTTTTCGTTCATTATTTTGATGTAGCCCGGTGTAAAAAGATTTTCTTCTATATTTAAGATTTTTAATTTCGGCAGCGATAAAATTGCCATCGGAAGTTTTTCCAGAAGATTATCATGAATCTGTATGCTTTCAAGATTCTGCAGATTCGTGATTTTATCGTCTATGTGCGAAATCGCCGTGCATCCGAACTCGAAGGTTTTTAAATTTGGAAGGGTATATATTGAAGGCGGAATATCAAGCACCATGTTTCCCGCGAATGTAAAATCGCGGAGTTCCTTCATGTCCGCGAAAATATCGGGCACTGCGCTGATTTTAAAATCGCTGCCAAGGATGCATAATCTTTCAAGATTTCTTAGTCCTTTTATTGAATCAAAAATATCCCCTTCGATAAAAAGATGGCGGAGTTCAAGTTCCTTAAGACCCGCAAGAAGGGAGAAGTGTTTGTGTCCGTTACCCGCGGCGAAACCTGACATTTTTATTGATTCAAAGCCCTTGCATGTAGCAAGGATTTTTGCTGCGTGTTCAATATCGATATCTTTGCGGTGTCTGTAAAAAATATCGTTAATTGCAATTTTTTTTAGGGCGGAATGATTTTTAAAGGATTCAGGCAGCTCCGGAACCGTTCCTTCGTCGTATTTTACGGAAATATCCAGTTCTTCAAGGCTTGGAAGTTTTCCGAGATCCGCCGGAAACGCTTCGTCCGAATAAAGATCGAGCGAAAGCAGCTTAAGATTTTTTAACTCCGCGATTTCGGAAGGAAGTTTGCTGCCCCTGTTTATCCTGACATAAAGCGATTCAAGACTCTGCGCCTTGCTGATGCCGGCCGGGAAATTGGCGAGTTCGCTGCACCGGCACGAAAGCGATCGAAGCGCGGGAAGCTCAAAAATGAAATTCGGAATGTAGTTTATGCCGGTGTGGGAAATATCGAGTTCTTCAAGACACGCGCATTCGCCGAGAACCGCAGGTATCTGTTTGAACGCGCTCTGGCTGTCAAGATTGATTTTTTTTACCGTGTCTTTTACTTTGGAAATAATCTGAATTATTTTGGAAATATCCTTGAAATATACGCCTTCGCTTGCGATCCCGAGATCGGGGTCTTCTTTTACCCAGTGAAGGTCAAGCTCGTATTTGTTATTAACAAGTTCCATTTTAATTAGAAATTATATCACAGAAAGGACATAAAAAAAAGCGGAAACTGCCCTTTTTCCGGCGTGTAAAATTCCTACCAGTTTTTATTTAAATATGCTAATATCTATAAAGGAAACAAAGGAGAATGTCATGGTCGAGCTTTTTAATTCAGGCGTTTACCTGATTAACGGGAAAGATATTATTATTGATGACGCTGACGCGTCCGCAAAACTTTCGCAGCGCGGAATTAAAACAGACAAAGAGCAGGCGAGAAAGGGAACGATTTCCTGCGGTATTCTCGCTTCGCATAACAAAAGCGGCGATGAAAAAAAACTTGAGCTTAAATTCGATTCGCTTACGTCGCATGATATTACCTATGTGGGGATTATTCAAACCGCGCGGGCAAGCGGCATGGAAAAGTTTCCGGTGCCGTATGTGCTTACAAACTGCCATAACAGCCTTTGCGCGGTCGGCGGCACGATCAATCAGGATGATCATGTGTTCGCGCTGTCCGCCGCCAAAAAATACGGCGGTATTTATGTGCCGCCCCATCTCGCCGTCATTCACAGCTTTAACCGCGAAATGATGGCAGGCTGCGGCAAAATGATTCTTGGCTCTGACAGCCACACGCGGTACGGCGCGCTCGGAACGATGGCGGTCGGCGAAGGCGGCGGTGAGCTTGCCAAGCAGCTTGTCGAAAGAACTTACGATATGCCGGCTCCTCCTGTAATCGGCGTGTATCTTGAAGGCGAACTCGCGAAAGGCGCTGGCCCGCAGGACGCAGCCCTTGCGATTATCGGCGCAACTTTTAAAAACGGATTTGTAAAAAACAAGGTGATGGAATTTACGGGACCGGGGATTAAAACGCTTTCTGTCGATTTTAGAAACGGAATTGACGTGATGACGACCGAAACTTCCTGCTGGTCTTCAATCTGGGAGACAGATGACAGCGTTAAAAATTATTTAAAGGAGCGCGGCAGATCAGGCGATTATAAAGAATTAAAACCAGCCGGCGCCGCGTACTACGACGGGTTTATAAAAGTTGATTTGTCAAAAATCGAGCCGTGTATCGCGCTCCCGTTTCATCCCAGCAACGTTTACACAATTAAAGAACTGCAAAAAAACGCGAAAGATATTTTTGCAAAGACAGAAGAAGAAAACAAAAGTTCGGGGCTTAATTTAAACCTTGGCTTAAAAATAAAAGACGGCGGCGTATGGGCGCAGCAGGCAATAATCGCAGGATGCTCTGGCGGCATTTTTGAAAACATCATGGCGGCGGCGGATATTTTAAAAGGCGCTGACATCGGAAACAGCAATTTTACGATGAGCGTATACCCTGAAAGCCAGCCGACGTATTTAGAGCTTGTAAAAAACGGCGCGGTAGAAACATTCATGAAATCAGGCGTCCTTGTGCGCGAAGCGTTCTGCGGCCCGTGTTTCGGAGCCGGCGACACGCCCGCTAACAACGAGCTTTCGATCCGCCACGTTACGCGAAACTTTATGAACCGCGAAGGCTCCAGGCCAAACGACGGACAGATCGCTTCTGTCGCGCTCATGGACGCCCGTTCAATCGCCGCGACCGCTTTAAACGGCGGAAAAATTACGTCCGCAGCTGACATTAGCGTAAAGTACAATAAGCACAGTTTCTCTTTTGACAGGGGCATTTACGAAAAACGCGTCTATAACGGAACAGGAAAACCGCAGCCGCAGTCGCAGCTTGTTTTCGGTCCTAATATCAAAGACTGGCCGAAAATGCCCGCGCTGCCCGAAAACCTTTTATTAAAAGTGGTCAGTTTTATCACAGACCCTGTTACCACAACCGACGAGCTTATCCCGTCAGGTGAAACTTCGTCATACCGCTCCAATCCCATAAAGCTCGCGGAGTTTACTTTAAGCCGCAAAGACCCCTGTTATGTGAAACGNGCGAAGGAAGTGCAGGAAATGAGCGCGGANTGCAATGTGGTAAATGAAGAATTCAAAAAAATAATCGAAAAAATAAAAAACATTGAAGGATGCTCNGGGATTTCAGCTAACGATATAGGGATCGCAAGCGCGATTTTCGCCCGCAAACCCGGCGACGGNTCCGCACGGGAGCAGGCCGCAAGCTGCCAGAGAGTGCTTGGAGCGGGCGCGAACTTTGCGCTTGAGTACGCGACAAAGCGTTACCGCTCTAACCTTATCAACTGGGGAATTCTTCCGTTCCTTATTNCCGATGAAAGCGCGTTTGGCTTAAACAGCTTCATTTTTTTCCCGGATATAAAAAAAGCCGTACAGGAAAAGACAGAAAAAATCAAAGGCTTTGTGTTAGGTGAAACCACAAAGGAAATTGAAGCCGCGCTTGGCGAGCTTACCGGCGCTGANAGGCAGATATTGATCGACGGCTGCTTAATCAATTANTACGCAAAATAAAGATATGAACGNNTAATAAACTGTGCCTTCCGCGNTATCTTGCGCGCTGCCTTTGCACGATGTCCCAGTCGGATAAAAGCTGCAGGTTTTCAGGGAATTCCCTAAGGCCGTCTTCCAGAATCCGCTCCGCTTCGGCGTAATTTCTTCTGTTCCATTCCGCGGCAAAGCGGTTGTGATAATCAGACACAAGGTTATTCCTGTAAACCTGCAAAGCCTGATTAAGCTCGCGGTTTGCGCCGTAAACTGAAATTGCGTTTTCAAGATATGAAATGGAAGCGCGCCAGTTTCTCGCGGGCGCGGCGCTCAGCACAACCGCGGTTTTCTGGATCGCAAATGTTATCATCTCCTGCGCTCTTGCCGCGCTTATGCGCCTTTGGACTCTTGCCTGTTCAATCGCGGCGATTACCGCGTCAGCGTCGGAAATGCCCGCGATTTGGTTTGCCCTTTCCAGAAGATGCTGATCCAGAACGATTGTGTCAAGCTGAGAATAATTTTCTTCGCTTAAAATATTTTTGCTGCTGTCAAGAAAATTGCGCGCTTCCGTAATTTTCTTGTCCCTTAGATACCTTGCAATCCTGTTATTGACTGCCGCGAAAATAAATTCCTGCCAGCGTTCGCTGTCAGGATATAAAGGCGAAGCCGCGGCGGCCCACAAAAGGCTTTCTTCTTCCCTGTTGGCTCTTAAAAGCGAGACGCCGTAATTTAAAAGCCTGTCCATAAGATCAAGTCGCGCGTCCGCGAATAATTCGCTTTC
>WQTB01000095.1 GCA_009786495.1 Treponema sp. | reverse complement strand
ACGCCGATATGCGCCGGAAATTTTTCCGCGGGAAGAACAGAGTCTTTCTCCATTAAACTTCCATTATTTCTTTTTCTTTTTCTTCAAGGACTTTGTTTATCTGGGAGATATAGCCGTCTGTGAGTTTTTGAAGCTCGTCCGCGCCTTTTGTTTCATTGTCTTCAGTTATTTTGGCGTCTTTTAAAAGTTTTTTAAGCTCGTCGTTGCCGTCTCTTCTTATGTTTCTTACAGCGACCCTTGACTGTTCAGCTTGATTCTTCGCGTGTTTGACAAGCTCCTTGCGCCGTTCCTCGTTTAAAGGCGGAATTGAAATCCTTATTATTTTTCCGTCGTTGGAAGGATTTAGGGAAAGTTCGGATGAACGTATTGATTTTTCAATTTCCGCTATCAGATTTTTATCCCACGGCTGAATAACGATTAATCTCGCTTCAGGAACAGAAATATTTGCAACCTGATTAAGCGGAGTTTTTTCTCCGTACGCGTCAACGCGAATCCTGTCGAACAGGGCAGCCGAAGCCCGCCCTGTCCGCAGGGCGGCAAACCCTTCTTTTAAGCTTGCCACCGTTTTTTTCATCCGTTCTTCGTTAGATATTATTACATCCTGCATATAACCTCATCTGCACGCCGTGCTAATATTATCCCAGCTGCACAGCTTCGTTGTGCTTTACTCGGCCCCGGGCGCGCTGCTCGGGATAAATCCCTCGCGCTTTTATTCGTCTCGTTGACCTTTGCTGTGCGCCACGCCGTGCTAATTTTATCCCAGCTGCACAGCTTCGCTGTGCTTTACTCGGCGCCTACCTTATAATAGACATAGCTGTCTACTGTGAGTTTTGCGCCTGTTTTTTTGCCGCATTCTTCTATCGCTTTTGCCACAGTTATTTTTTCGTCTTTCACATAACCCTGTTCCATAAGGCAGATTTCAGAAAGGAATTTGTTAACCTTACCCTGAAGAATGCCTGAAAGTACATTTTCGGGTTTTCCTTTGAGTTTTTCGTCCTTTTCCATCTGAACCTTGAAAATGCCTTCCTGTTCCTTGAGCCATTCCTGATCGATTTTTGTGCGGTCGACCGCCGCGGGGTTAAAGGCCGCTATGTGCAATGCGAGCGAAAATATAAATGACTTAACGTCTTCGTTTTTGAATATCTCAGGCTTGTCAGAGCTGCATTTTACCACAATGCCGATATTGCCATCGCCGTGAATATACTTTGTTATGTATTCATTCTGCGACGCCTTTACAAGGCGAAGGCGTTTTAAGCCCATGTTCTCGCGGATTTTTGTCGCAAGGTCCTGAACCATGTCGGTAAGATCGCTTGACGCTTCGCTCAGTCCCTTTTCAAGAACCTTATCCGCGATTGTTTCACCTAACGCGATGAATTCCGGGTTTCTGGCGACAAAGTCGGTTTCCGCATTTAATTCGACTAACACAGCCGAAGTTCCGTCGCTCTTTATTTTTACAAAAATCTTTCCGTTATTGGTCGCGCGTCCCGCTCTTTTTTCAAGAGCCGCAAGCCCTTTTTCCTTAAGAAGTTTTTCCGCTTTCGCAAAATCGCCTTCCGTGGAGACAAGCGCGTTCTTGCATTCCATCATTCCCGCACCGGTTTTTTCCCGGAGTTTTTTTACATCGCCAGCGCTGATTTCCGCCATTATCTACTCCTTGTATACTTTATCAACATCGACATGAATATGCGTTTCATCGTCATCGTCATCTGAAATTTTTTCGCCTTCCTTGGCCGCTCTGTACGCTTCTTCCGTGGTGTATTTTTCGATATCGATTTCCCTGTCTTCTTCTTTTAAAGAAGCGTCGGTTAAAAGACCTTCCATGTCTTCATCTTCATCGCCGAGCGTTTCAATGATCTTTAGACCGACTTCGTTATCTGCTTCGATTACCGCGTTCGCGATTATCTGGGTAAAAAGCGTAATCGCCCTGATCGCGTCGTCATTTCCGGGAATCGGATAATTGATGCCGTCGGGATTGCAGTTTGTGTCGACAACAGCGACTATCGGGATGCCCTGACGCTGCGCTTCGGCTACGGCAATCGCTTCTTTTCTTGTATCGATAATAAAAAGGATGCCGGGGAGCTCTTTCATCTCCTTGATGCCGCCAAGGTTTTTTTGAAGTTTAATCCGTTCCTTGCCAAGCCCTGAAATTTCTTTTTTTGTGAGATTTTCGAAAGTGCCGTCAACTTCCATTTTTTCCAGTTTTTTAAGGCGCAGAAGAGATTTTTTGATTGTCACAAAATTGGTAAGCATTCCGCCAAGCCAGCGGTTGTTTACATAGTACATTCCGCAGCGCTCGGCTTCTTTCTGGACGGCCTGCTGGGCCTGTTTTTTGGTTCCTACAAAAAGCACCGTTTTTCCGGCCGCTACGGTTCTTCGCACCGCTTCGTACGCGTCCTTGATGGACTGAATGGTTTTTTGCAGATCGATGATGTGAATGCCGTTCCTTTCCGCGAAGATGTATTTCTTCATCCTTGGATCCCAGCGTTTCACCTGGTGGCCGAAATGTACTCCTGATTCAAGGAGATTTTTCATTGTTACAACAGCCAAATTTTCCTCCTAACATTGGGTTTTTTGAGTGTAAAAACCCTGCCATCACTATATCTCGCTGGAACCGGAAAAGAATAATTCTTTTAACAATGTTCCACGGAAATTTAGATATCCATTAGCTTTATTTACGCCACGCTTTGTTAATTTTTACCAACTACACGCTGCGCGTGATCTAACTAGCGCCATATGGATATCCATTGTCTCTAAGCATGACATAAAATTCATGTAATGGCAAGCCCAGGACTGTGCTTTGGGAGCCTTCAATTTTTGAAATAAAAAGGCTTGCAAGCCCCTGGATGCGGTATGCGCCCGCGACACCCTGCCATTCGTTTGTATCAAGGTACCATTCAATTTCTGCGCCGGTAAGACGGCCGAAATGGACTGTGCAGGCTACACTGCGGCTATCCATCTTGTTTTCTCGGACGTTGTAAATGGCGATCGATGTTATAACATTGTGTTTTTTATTTGACAGTTCCTTTAGCATGGAAGCCGCTTCTTCGCGGCTTTTGGGTTTTCCGTAAATTTTACTGCCGATAGCTATAACTGTATCCGCGCCGCATATCCATTTTGGCGGGCGCGCTTTCATTTCTTCAAGAACTTTTAAAATTTTTTTTTCTGATAGCTCGCGGGTAAGTTCGTGAGGGTCTGTACAGGCGCAAAGGCTTTCGTCAATTTCCGCAGGCAGAACGCTGAACGGCAGCCCCATCAGCTTAAAATATTCACGCCGCCTAAGCGATCCGGAAGCAAGAATTATCGGTTCCATAAGTTATTATAGCATTTACCGGTAAACTAGTCTATAATGTGGAACATCCGGAGAAAAAAATCATGAATGAAAGATGTTTTCCGGAAACTGAAGTTCTATATTTCATGTTATTAATACAAACAGGGAGACATAAAAATGAAACTTGATATCCGTTACACAGGGCATCCCGATGACATGCTTTGCTACGACACAGATACATTACGCGAACATTTTCTTTTTGAAAATGTATTTGTCAAAGACGAGATAAGTTTATGTTATACCCACAGCGACAGGGTTGTTTTCGGCGGCGCGTTTCCCGTAGAAAAGCAGCTTCGTCTGGAAGGCGGCAAGGACTTTGGAAGCCCCGTGTTCCTTGATCGCAGGGAGCTTGGCGTTATCTGCATAGCAGGGGAAGGAAAGATAACCGCGGATTCTAACGAATATAAAATGAAAAAAGGCGACGGTCTTTATATCGGCAAGGGCGTTAAAGATGTAATTTTTTCTTCATTAACAACAGCAAAAGAAAATCCCGCGAAGTTTTATCTTGCAAGCGCGCCCGCTCACACGAGTTATCCAGCTGTTTTCATCCCGATAGAAAAAGCGAATCCGCGCAAACTNGGAGAAGCTGCGACTGTTAATGTGCGCACAATTTATCANTACGTTCATCCTGCTGTCTGCCAAAGCTGTCAGCTTGTTATGGGCATGACGATTCTGGAAGAAGGTTCTGTCTGGAANACAATGCCGTGCCATACGCATGAGCGCCGGATGGAAGTGTATTTTTATTTTGATATAAAAAAGGACGGCGTTGTGTTTCACATGCACGGCGAGCCTTCGCAGACGCGGCATATTGTAATGAATAATGAGCAGGCTGTTATATCCCCGTCATGGTCAATTCACAGCGGGGTAGGGACAAGCGCGTATACATTCATCTGGGCGATGGCAGGCGAGAATCAAACCTTCGACGATATGGATAATATTCAAACAACTGAATTAAGATAGGAGATTTTTATGGGTAATGAATTATTTTCCTTAAAAGGAAAAACAGCGTGGGTTACAGGCGGATCGTACGGCATCGGGTTTGCCATCGCCTCGGCCCTTCATAACGCGGGAGCNNNGATCGTTTTTAATGACATCGGACAGCAGCAGGTTGACAAAGGACTTGAAGCTTACAAAGCCGAAGGGATTGACGCAAAAGGCTATGTGTGNGACGTAACNGATGAAAAAGCCGTGAATGAAACGGCGGCGAAAATTGAAAAAGAAATTGGCGTTATCGATATTCTTGTGAATAACGCAGGGATTATAAAGCGCATTCCGATGACAGACATGAGCGCGGCTGAATTCCGCCAGGTTATCGATGTTGATCTTAACGCCCCGTTTATCGTTGCGAAAGCTGTCATTCCTTCGATGATTAAAAAAGGCGCGGGAAAAATTATCAATATCTGTTCAATGATGAGCGAGCTTGGCCGCGAAACTGTAAGCGCGTACGCCGCGGCAAAAGGCGGCCTTAAAATGCTGACAAGAAACATCGCAAGCGAATACGGCTCTTTTAACATTCAATGTAACGGCTTAGGCCCGGGTTACATCGAAACTCCGCAGACAGCTCCGTTACGCGAAAAACAGGCCGACGGCAGCCGCCATCCCTTTGATCAGTTTATTATCGCGAAAACTCCCGCCGCGCGCTGGGGAAAGCCCGAAGACTTAGCAGGTCCTGCAGTGTTTCTTGCAAGCGAAGCGTCAAACTTCGTTAACGGCCATATTCTCTATGTCGACGGCGGAATCCTGGCGTATATCGGGAAGCAGCCGTAAATAGACTGAAGATATGTATATGCAGTTGAGAATGAATTAATCAGAAGGATGGAAATGAAAAAAATATTTTTTTCTGTTTTTATTCTATTATTTTCATTTTCTATAGTTGCCTGCGGCAGTTCCGGCTACAGAGTGTATGTTCCAAGATCCGAAAGAAGCGCCGGTAACACATACAACCGGGAGGGTAATGAAAATCAAAGAAAGCCTGTTCCCGGTCAGCTTACCTGCGGTGAATGGAGCGATATAAAAAACTATAAATTCTATTTGGATTTATTTGATATTGTTAACGATCCTGATATCGAAGAAAGTCAGCTCAGAAACAGTTATTCGCAATATATAAATTATTTTGGTTTTGAAACGCGCTTTATGATGACTGTTAACGTATCATATGACATAAATCCGGCAAGCGATGTTATAGTTGAACTATACGATTCTAATCAAAACAAATTATTTACCGCAAGAACAGACGCGCGCGGCAATGCTTATCTGTTTCCGTCATATGATTTATCAGGCGAAAATATTTTTATTAAAGCGCGA
>WQTB01000094.1 GCA_009786495.1 Treponema sp. | reverse complement strand
CCTATCAAAAGCACGTTTGATTTTTCAATTTCTACATCGTCATTGTCTTTTTCGGCGGACGGGTTTGCGATTCTTTTATAATGATTATAAACGGCGACAGACAGCGCTTTTTTCGCGTTGTCCTGGCCTATCACAAAAAGATCAAGATAATTTTTTATTTCCTTTGGGGTCGGAATGTCGCCCGTAAAATGCGTTGTAAGCTCGTGCTCTTCTTCGCTCAGGATTTTTTTGCATACTTCAATGCATTCGTCGCAGATGAAAACATCGTTCGGGCCTGCGATCAGGCGGCGCGCCATGTCCGCGCTTTTTCCGCAAAAAGAGCAGACTCTTTCAAATACTTCAGGACCATTACGAAGACGCGCCATTTTTTTCCCTCGTTAAAATCGAATCGGCTATGCCGTATTTTACCGCGTCATCCGCGGACATAAAAAAATCCCTTTCCATATCGGCAGAAATCTGTTCTGCTGATTTTCCCGTATGCTTCGCAAAATAATCAATTATCAGTTTTTTAAGCCGTATAATTTCTTTTGATTGAATGCCGATGTCGCGCGCCTGACCCTGCGCGCCGCCCCACGGCTGATGAATCAGCACCCTAGACGAAGGGAGAACCATCCGTTTGCCCGTCGAGCCCGCCGTCAATATAAGAGCCGCCATGCTTGCCGCCTGCCCGAGACAGATTGTCTGCACATCAGATTTGACATGNTGAATNGTGTCGTAGATCGCAAGACCTGCCGTCACGGAACCGCCCGGTGAATTGACATAAAGATTGATGTCTTTCTCTATGTCCTGTCCGTCAAGAAAGAGAAGCTGCGCTACAACAAGGTCTGCGGAAATATCATTGATTTCACCGTCAAGAAAAACAATACGATCCTTTAAAAGACGCGAATATATATCGTATGAACGTTCCCCCATCCCTGTTTGTTCAACTACAATGGGAACCAAATTACTCATTCTAATGCTCATACTTTAAATTTAACCATTATCTGACATGAATTCCAGATAATTCTCCTTTTTTCCCTGTTTTAATGTATTTTCTTCGAGTAACAAGTCTGTGATTTTCTTTTCCCTGATATCTTCTTTCAAATAAAATACAGCCTGATCGTCGTAATGNTTTTTTATTTCTTCAATATCCGTTCCGTTAGCCGACGCGATAGACTCGAATTCTTTCTGCACTTCGTCATCNGACGCTTCGATCTTCTGCTCTTCCATTAATGTTTCAATTATAAGGCGTGAATGAAGCGCCTTTTCGGCTTCATCTTTCCATTCCTGTTCTTTATTATTCAGTTCCATAAGCTGCCGGAATTTTTCCGGTTCAATATTATAGTGACGCGCAAGACGGCGCCATCTTCCGTCGACTTCGGCTTTTATCATGGAGGCAGGTATAGTAACGGGCGTGTTCTCCATTATTTTCTTTAAAAGCTCGTTTAATTTTCTTTCGCGAAGCCTTGCATCAAGGCCTTTTTCCAGCCTTTCTTTTATGTTGTTTTTAAGGTCGTCAAGAGTTTTAAATTTTTCATCGACATCCTGCGCAAGGTCGTCGTCAAGTTCGGGGAGTTTTTTTTCTTTTAAAGCTGTCAGCGCAATCTGCACTTTGCAGACTTTTCCCGCGATAACAGGTTCCGCAAAATCATCTTCAAATTTTTTATGGAATTCTGCATTCTCGCCCTTTTTCATCCCGACAATATTTTCGTCAAATTTATAAACGTTCGTTCCGCTGCCGAGCGTAAAGACAAAGTCTTTCCGCTGATAATCCGAATCCAAATCATTGCCGTTCTCGTCCAGAATATTATAATCGATAGTGACGACGTTGCCATTTTCCGCCGCCGCGCTGTCGTCCCTGTCCATGACGATGGCGTTCCTTTCGCGGATTTCCTCAAGTTCTTTATCGATGTCTTTCTTGTCGATTTCAGCGTAAGGATATTCGACGTTTAACCCCTTCCACTGGCCGATCTTGACTTCAGGCAGTACGTCGTATATTACAGAAAAAGTCAAATCCTTTTCAAAATCAAGCGAAGGCTCTCCCTGAAGTTCCGGAGTTGAGTAAGGCAGCGGTTTTTCGCTGCGGCTCATGCCTTCTTCTTTAAAAATTTCCTGTAAGGTTGATTCCATGATGCGCCCCATCGCGTCGCCTTTAAGGGCTTCCGCGAACTTGCGCTCAAGCACTTCTTTTGGAACCTTTCCCTTGCGGAAACCCGGAAGCTGCAGTGTTTTAGTGTATTCTGCGAGCATTTCGTTGTATTGGCTTCTTATATCTTCCTTTGGAACGGTTACATTTAACTGAACATTTGACTTTTCAAGACGTTTTATTTCTTTTGTAATAGCCACAATTTTCCTCTTTATTGGTGTTCTTTTACGGTAATTGTATAGACCGGACTTCCATCTGTCAATACAGCGATTCTGCGCCTGATAAAAGAGGAATACGGCTTACAGCCGCGATGAATATTCCGCTTATGCGTTTGGTGTAAGCGTCAGGAATCTGTAATGAATCCCTGAGCAGAAGCCGCGGCTTTCTTGAACGCGCTGTGCAGTACATCAATCGCGATGTTATCCAGAACAGTGTTGATTTTTTCTGTCCATGATTTTTGTTTTAAATTATTCAACGCTTTTTTAATCGCGTCTTTATCAAATATATTACACGCGTTTATAACATTCTGCAGTTCCTTGCGCAGATAGACCGTGTCTTCTTCCGTTACAGTGTCGCTTTCTTTTTTTACAGGATTGAATTTTACGATTAATGATTTTAATTCATTGACAAGCGCGGGCGTTTTTTCCGTCATTATTGCCGTATTTCGATTCTCACCGGCGCGTTCAAGTTCAAGCGCGGCGCCGGAAAGCTCTTTTTCTCCGATGTTGGCAAGGGTGCTTTTTATGCCGTGAACAGTTGTTATATAAAGTTTTAATTCTTCTTCGTTAAGGCTGTCTATTTTACCATAAAAATTTTCTAGCACATTGACGGCGTTCTTTGCGTCCGCGATGAAAAAAGCTTTTAGCTGCGGTTCATCTTTCATGTCCTGCGCGCTTACCGCCGCGTTTTTATGTCCTTTTTTCTGCTGTTCCCTGCGCGCCGCTTCCACTACATCCTGCGGTTTTCTGTTTCGTATATATTCATTTAATAATTTATTAAGCTCGCGCGAATCGATAGGTTTGGACAGAAAACCGTCAAAACCGTTTTCCAGAAACATTTTTTCGCGTCCGATTAAGGCGTTTGCTGTAAGCGAAACAATTATATGTTTATACCCCATGCCGCGGATTATTTTTACAGCTTCAATTCCGTCCATTTTAGGCATCATGTGATCCATAAACACAATGTCGTAAACATTCCCAGCCTTGATTTTATTAATTGCTTCAAATCCGCTGGAAGCGGAATCGATTTTTAAACCGTAAGGCGAAAGCATTCCCCTTGCGACATAAATATTTGAAATTACGTCGTCAACAACAAGAACGCTTCCATACGGCATATATTCGCGGATGAACTGTTTTCTTTTAGAAATAGCCGTGCTCTGGAACTGGCGCGCTGCCAGTTTTTCCGCAAGCTCCGCCGTACATACTTCCCTGCCTGTGCGTTTCTGCGGAATGCGCACAGTAAAAACAGAACCTTTTTCCGGTGCGCTTTCCACTGAGATAGAGCCGTTCATTAAATCAACAAGACGTTTTGTAATGCTCATGCCAAGGCCCGCGCCGGCAGTTTCGCGGTTTGCGTCTTCATTAAAGTGCGTGTATCCGTCAAACAGTCTTGCAATCTGATCGTCTGTCATGCCCCTGCCTGTATCGCTTATGCGGAAAACAAGAATTACATTTTCATTCTCCGAAGGTTCGTATGATACATAAAAATCAATCCGGCCATTTGCCGTGTATTTGAATGCGTTAGACAAAATGTTATTCAGTATATTTTTTATTCTTAGATCGTCTCCNTATAAATTGTACGGAGTGTTTTCATCAACATGAATATTGAACTCGACAGGATTGGATTCATAGAGAAGCCTGTTTAACTGCGCGGTGTCGTGAATAAGGCAGGGAATATCGTAATTGACAGGCGACAGTTCCAGTTTGCCCGCTTCAACTTTGGACAGGTCTAAAATGTCNTTNATAATATTGAGCAGCAGATCGCCAGATTCATAAATTTTNCCGAAGGCTTTTACCGCTTCCTCNGGAAGAGTTTCATCCTGAAGCTGGATTTCCGCGATTCCCAAAATCGAGTTCATCGGCGTGCGCATTTCATGGCTCATATGCGCAAGGAACCGGTCTTTTGCCTTGTTCGCCATTTCTGCCTTTTCCATCCTGCGCCGCTCAATGCTTTCCATCGCGATAACCATGAAGTCGGCAAGCGACGAAGCGAAGTGCTGTTCTTCCGCGGTCCATTCGCGTCTTTCAGGATACGCTTCACACTTGTGCTGCTCGATGCTTACAATGCCTACCAGTTTGCCTTTAATCCGTATCGGCGTATCCAAAATGGCGCAGGCTTCAGGCGAATAGTCTTTGATAACAGGCGATAATACATTCGCGACATTGACATCGTTTATAACAACCCGCCGTTCGTTCCGCAGCGCTTCCATGTAATCAGGACACATCGATATATCAAGCTCGTTTTGCGTTATGCCTTTTCCGTAATACATCGTATTTTTTATAACAATGCCGTCTTCGTCTATTGTCCAAATTCCCGCATGATGCGCGCCTATCGCAAGACAGCCTTCTCTTGTGATCAGTTCGGCGGCTTCATCGATATTGCCGGAGAAAAGCATCGGCGATTTTGAAATCCTTACAAGCGTATCGCTGAAAATTTTCGGCCTGTAATTCCGCGTTCTTGACGCATAAGAGAAGTAGGCGAATAAAACAATTGTGAAGAAAAACCCGATAGGGGAAAGATCGTGTTTAATGCCGAACATGTTAAGCGCGAAAACTATGTTTAATAAAAACGGCAAAAAAGCTCCAATGCCTGTGATAATCAAAAACGGGTAACGGCGGAAATTTTTTATAATGTAAATAAACAAAATTGTATAGGCGAATAAAACACCTAACGCGATTAAAATTATGTGAATCAAAAATAAAATACCTGAAGGCGGCATTGTGCCTGCGCCGGGATCAGGATAATTGAAATTCGCATAATACAGCCTGTGCAAAGGGTTTGTAACAAGCATAAGATTGTCAGCGGCAGGTATGGCTATGAAAATTAATTTAATAATTCGTGATTTGGCAAATCTTGATTCTGTAAAATTCAGGATGAACCAGAAAGTTATATACGGAACAATACAAGCCACGAATAATTTCGCCGGAAAGATAAACGGAAAATACTCGTTAGCGGTGAACAGTTTTACAGCATCAAGGGCGGTCCAGACAAGCGTTACAATGCACAAAGGATAAAAACCTTTCATCCTCCGGTTGCCTGCATCGCCAAGCCTTTGCCAGTAAATTAAAACGCTTGTTATGAAAACAATTATCATCGACACAAAAAACAAGATTACTTCTATTTCCATAACCGCCTTAACCCTTAAAAGTGATCATTAATTCCTGAATAATAACATAATATCATAAAACGGCCTTTTTTTCAATTGACGCAATTATGGTTTAAGTCCCATTGTTAGTTTTAATTTAAGAATATAACAATTAAAAATACGTTCTCATTTTGATACCATTTTTCGCATTTCAAGCACATGCCAATTCCAGTCATCAACAAGTTTT
>WQTB01000093.1 GCA_009786495.1 Treponema sp. | reverse complement strand
CTTTCCGACGAAGAATTTTTTGAAAGCATCGAATTTTATTCGGTTTACGCGCGCGTTTCGCCGTCAGATAAAATCCGCATAGTGCAGGCATGGCAGGAAAAAGGCGCTGTTGTTTCGATGACAGGCGACGGCGTAAATGACGCGCCCGCGCTTAAAGCCGCGGATGTCGGCGTGAGCATGGGCATCAACGGAACTGAAGTTGCCAAGAGCGCGTCTGACATGGTTTTAACAGACGACAATTTTTCCACGATTGTGGAAGCTGTCAGCGAAGGGCGCAAGGTTTTCGCGAACATCAAAAAACTTGTTTACTTCCTTATAGTCTGCAATATTTCTGAAATCGCCGTTATGATTTTCGGGCAGGTTTCAGGCTGGGGCGTGCCTGTTACGCCGATTATGCTGCTGATAGTCAACGTGCTTGCGGACGGAATCCCGGGGATGGCGCTCGCGAAAGAACATTCCGATACGCGCATTATGGCCAGAAAACCCATTGATAGAAACGAAAGTTTTTTCGCGGGCGGTCTTATGGAAGTAATCATTCAGCAGACAATAATGTGCAGCATTGTCGTTCTTGCGGCATTCTACATCGGCAAATTTGTTTTTATCTCCGGATCGATTGATCCTTCGCATCTTCTGGGACAGACAATGGCGTTCCTTGTTCTGGGATGGACATCGATCATTCACATCTTTGTTGTAAGAAGCAGGATTTCGATTTTTAAACGTTCGTTAAACGACAACCCTCAGCTTGTTATCAGCTCTGTCATTATGCTTTTTGTTCTTGCGGGTCTCGCGGCTATTCCGCCCCTGGCGAAAATGCTGAACTTTACCGCGATGGATATTTATCACTGGCTTATTTGCATCGGCATATCGCTGTTGCCTTTGATTGTCGCGGAGTACGGAAAATTTTGGGACAACTACAAGTATCATGAAGCTGAAAGGCTGCGTGTTAAACAACAGAAAATAAGTTAAAATTAAAGCCCTGGAAACAGGGCTTTAATTATTTTGTTTTACATCAATAAATCTGTTTGTAAAATCTGCGTTTTATCCAAGCAGTTCTTTCGCTTTTTTTACCAGACTTCCGACATCAAGNCCGTAGCGGTCAACAAGATAATCCTGNGTGCCGACTTCGCCGAATTCGTCATTGATGCCGATGCGCGCGAATTTGCATTTGCAGCCTTCTTCGGNGAGAATTTCAGCGACCGCNCTTCCAAGCCCGCTCATTTTCTGCGCGTTTTCCGCGCTGATGATTGCGCGNACTTTGCCCGCCTGGTTTAATACCGCGTCTTTATCAATTGGTTTTAATGTNAGCACATCAAGAACGCCCGCGCTGATTCCTTCTTTTGCAAGTTCGTCGCAGGCTTTCAGCGACTGGTTTACCATAAGGCTGCCGAGCGCGACAAAGCAGACGTCTTTTCCTTCTTTTAAAATTTTTGCCTTGCCGAATTTGAAAGTTTCNTTTTCGCTGTAAAGATACGGAACNGGTTTCCTTGGGATGCGCAGGTAATGGCAGCCGTATTCTTCCGCCATTAAACGGACAAAAGCGGCGCATGATACAGGGTCTGACGGCTCGACCATTGTCAGCTTTGGAATTACGCGCATTAAAGCGAGTTCTTCAAACGGCATGTGGGTTCCGCCGTTGAACGCGGCTGTCACGCCCGGGTCTGTTCCTATCAATTTTACGTTTAATTTCGCGTAATTCGCTGAAAGAAAAAATTGATCATATACGCGCCGCGATGAAAAGCAGCCGAAGCCGGACGCAAAAGGAATTTTTCCCAGCGTGGAAAGCCCCGCCGCGATGCCGACCATGTTCGCTTCGGCGATGCCGCAGTTAAAAAANCNGTCNGGATATGTTTTCTTAAAAACGCCTGTGTTGGTGCAGCTCATAAGGTCGGCTTCCAGCACNACGATATTTTTATTTTTTTCAGCTAACGCGACTATGGTGTCGACGTAGGCCATTCTCATTTCTTTTTGTTCAGCCATAAATTTATCTCCTTTCTTTTACTTTACTCCTCCGGGCGCGCTGCTCAGGCTTCGTATACTTCGTATACGCGCCTTCGCACTTAATTCATCTCATTTAATTTATTGTGCGCCACGGCGCATTAATTTTATTCATCCACACGCTACGCGTGCATCACCCGCCGCCATTCTCATTTCTTTTTGTTCAGCCATAAATTTATCTCCTTTCCTTTTATCCGAGCGCCGCGATGGCTTCTTTGGCTTTTTCCATGTCGAACGCCATGCTGTGATTTTTTTCTACGCCTTCCGCGAAACTGCAGCCCTTTCCCTTGATTGTGTGCATAACGATCATCGAAGGTTTATCCTTTTCAGCTGACGCTTTTTCAATTGCGGCGTCAAGGGCTGCGATGTCGTGGCCGTCAACTTCCTGAGTGAACCAGCCGAAACTTTCCCACTTCGCGGCGATGCTGCCCATGTCAAGAATGTCCTTTGTAAAACCGTCAAGCTGCTGCTTGTTATGATCCGTAAAGGCAATCAGATTTGGAAGTTTTTGATAAGCCGCGAAAAGCGCGCCTTCCCAAATCTGCCCTTCGTTTGATTCGCCGTCGCCGATAATTGTGTACACTTTCTGCGGTTTTTTATCCATTTTTAAACCAAGAGCGATGCCGATCGCAGCGGAAAAACCCTGTCCAAGCGAACCTGTTGTCATGTCGATGCCGGGGGTCTTGTTGCGGTCGCAGTGGCTTGGAAGGCTTGTTCCGCCTTTGTTAAGCGTCGCAAGCCAGTCTTTCGGAAAGTATCCGCGCAGGGCAAGCGCTGCGTAAACCGCGGGGCCTGAATGTCCTTTGCTGACCACAAGCTGATCGCGATCTTCCCAGCGCGGTTTCTGCGGATCGATTTTCATGCGGTGAAAATAAAGCAGAGCCAAAAGATCAACAATTGACATCGCTCCGCCGATATGTCCTGTTCCCAAGGCGCCGATTTCTTCGATTGTCATTTTTCGGATTTCTTTTGCCGTGTTTTTTAATTTTTGTTCAGTTTCTTTGTCCATGTACTGTCTCCTTGTTGGTTTATTTAATAAAGCTGTTCGATAACTTCAATTATTGAGCGCCTGAAATTGTAACTCCGTCGAAGCAGCACCAGGGCAGTATATTGTAACCGCTGAAGCTGCGCTCTTTTGAAATTTCAATTTTTGCCAGAATATCAACAATGTTAAACGAAATCATTGTTTCTTTTAACGCGCTTGAAATTTTGCCGTTTTTAATCAGGAAGCTGTTTTTCGCCACGCCTGATACATCGCCGCTTGGCCCGGGCGAAGCGCCTGAAAACCGGTTTAGTAAAATTCCGCGGTCAACATTTTTGATCATGTCTTCCAGCGGTGTATTTCCCGGCAGCACTTCGATGTTTCCAAACGCGGAATTAAGCGCGCGCGGTTTGCCTGTCTTCCGCGAACCGTAAAGGGACAGCGTAAAAGATTTTAAAACGCCGTCGCGGATTATATCGATATCTTTGCTTTCGTAGCCGTCAGATGTAAACCGTTCTCCCGCGACAATTCCAGGGTTAAGCGGAACCGCACGAAGCGTTAACGCGGAGTCCGCNACNTTTGCGCCGAGCGCGTCTTTCCAGCGGCTTGTGCCTTCTATCAGCGAACGTTCTGAAAGAAAACAGCTTTGAAGCGTCTGCCAGATCATGTCATCGCACGCAGGCGTTACAATGATCTTGCCTGTAAATTTTTCTTCCACCATGCGCGGATCAAGCGACTGCACTGATTCTGATAACAGCGTCCGGTGCATATTTAAATCCATGAACGGCTTTTCAAGAGAAGCAAGCGTTACGCCAAACCCGTTAAAGGATGAAGATTTATCCCCATCCTTTGCAGAAAACATTGTCTGCAGATAATAAAATTCCGCGCTTGTGTTAAACTCAACGCCGTTTGAATTCACATAGACAGTCTGACCGGAATTAAATTCCGATGTCATGCCTTCCATTATAATTTTTGGATATTCGTCTTTTATCTGTTCAAGGAATTCCTTTGATCCGGAAAAAAGCTTGTCCATGTCGCTGCCGCCGATGGTCTGATCAAAATTTTTATTTTCGATCTTTTCTGCGATATCTTCGGCTTCTTCCGGCATTGCCGATGACGCAAGCGCGATACAATCCTTTACAGCCTGATCAATTGACGGTTTATCAAGCTTGTTTATTCTTGTTATTCCTTTTTTGTTTTCCTTGATTACCTTAATCATTAAATCATCATTAAAAAGCGTGCGCATCAGTGTAAATTTATTCGCTTCGACATTAAATTCATCTTTGCGTCCGCTTTTTACCTGGCAGGCGGCTTTGTCTGCGCCGGCTTTTTTCAGTTCATCAAGAACATATTGCGCGGTTTCGTTACGTGTCATTACCGTCCCCCTATGTTTACATCGCAGCGTATTGCAGGTCCGCCCATGCTGACTGTCATCGGCTGTTTTTTTCCGCAGAAACCGGCGCAGTCCCATGTCATGTCATCGGAAACCATATCCACGGTTTTTAACATTTCAAAGGCGACGCCGGAAATTGTCGTTTCGCGGATTGCCCTGCCGAGTTTTCCGTTTTTAATTTCGTAGCCAAGATCGACCGAGAACATAAATTCGCCCGTTGTATCGGCCTGGCCGTTTCCTGTTTTTACAAGATAGTAGCCGTCTTCGATGCTTGCGATCATGTCTTCCAGTTTGCTTTTTCCGGGAAGTATCGCGGTGTTTCGCATTCTGATCAAAGGCTCGTCAGAAAAATTAAAGGCGCGCGCGTTACCCTGCGGCTTTACGCCGAAGTGCTGCGCGCTTTCTTTTGAATGCATGAAACTTTTTAAAATTCCTTTTTCGATCAGAACAGCGTCCTCGGCGATTGTGCCTTCGTCATCGGCATAAACCGGAAGCGGGCAGGGCTTTCCAAGAGCGGTGTGCGCGAAGTCCACCATTGTTATAAGTTCGCTTGCTACCTGCTTGCCAAGATTGTGTCCCGCGACAGATCCGCCAAGGACAAGGTCTGCTTCCACTGTGTGGCCGACCGCTTCATGAGCGAGAATGCCCGCAAGATCGGGATGCATTACGCACTTGCACATTCCCGCTTTCGAGTACACGCCTTCGCGTTTGTGCATGAGAGCTTCGTGGAGTTTATCAAGTTCGGGAACAAGCAGCGCGGGATCCGTAAAGAGAGCGTTAAAATGACCGAACCCGCCTATCGGTTTAAAAAGTTCAACCGGAATGCCTTCATCCGTCACAGCGGTCATAAATACATATAAAAAACTGCGCGGCTGGTAAAAATGACTGTCCGCGCCGTCGCTTACAACAAGAAGTTTTTCTATATCAAGGCAATTAACCGCGATAGTCCGGCTTGAAAGATTTTTATATTTCTCCGTTATTATACTGTCTATTGCTTTCGCGTAATCGATCAATTTACTTTGAGGCGTATCGTTTACAGGTTTTTCTTTTAACTCAAACCTGCCGCCTTTTACATTGGGCAGCGGCGGCAGATTTTTTTTAACGTGTTTGTCCATGAACGCCGCGTTATCTGAAGCTGCGCCGAGAACGTTTTTAACGCTTTCGTCCGAGTACTCCGCTCCTGACGCGAAACCGTAAGTGCCGCCCCTGTACACGCGCGCGGACACGCCGCCTTCGCTGCTCTGCGAATTTCCAACCATGTTTCCGGCAAGAAAAGAAACGCTTCTTGTAGTGTTCACCTGCGCGCGCAGTTCCGTATAATCGCTGAACGCGCT
>WQTB01000092.1 GCA_009786495.1 Treponema sp. | reverse complement strand
GCCGCGGAATGTTTCTTCTCCGTCTTCCGCGAATATCCGCGGAATGTTTTTTTCCGCGCAGGACGCAATCAGTTCGTCGATGTCAGCTAACGGACGGTTCAGTGTTTTTGCAAGCTGTTTTCCTATTGTGCTTTTGCCGCAGCCGGGCATTCCTATAAGCGCGATGTTACGCGTCCTGCTGATGACCGCGTTTATAATTTTATCTGTAAGCTGTGATCTTTCCGCCTCGCCGTCATTGCCTGAAAAATCCATGCCTAGAAACAAACGGCTTGCCGCCTCCGCTTGGCATACAAGCATGGCAAGGCCGTTAACGCGCGGAATGCCAAGCCGTTCGGCATCAAGCAGCAGCTTTGTGCGCATGGGATTGTAAATTAAATCCGCCGCGCCTTCTAACTGTTTAAATTCATCAAGATGAACAGGACTTTCTCCGTTACCGGGATACATGCCTACAGGCGTTGTATTCACTATAATTTGCNCGTCGTAGTGGCGGCTGATGTTTGTGTAATTGTTTTCNCCTTTGCGGGAAATTGTTATAATCTCACGCGCGCCAAGCTCTGATAANACATATATCACAGTCTTCGAGGATCCGCCGCCGCCNAGCACAAGAATTTTTTTTCCTTCNGGATCNATGTTTCCGCGCNGCAGCATTACGCGAAACCCGTGACAGTCTGTGTTGTAACCGTGAAGAAGGCCGTCTTTGTCTTTTATTATNGTATTCACGCTGCCTATTGAANTTGCTTCAGCGGAAAGNGACGCGCAGTACCGCATAACCGCCTGTTTATACGGAATGGTAACATTGACGCCGTCGAAATTTTTTTCTGTCATGAAAGCGTCAAGATCACAAGGTGAAATTTCATATAACGGATATTCGTAGCCGCCAAGACGCTCATGTATTACCGGCGAGTAACTGTGTCCGAGTTTTTCTCCCAGAAGGCCAAACGTTTTTTTCATATTGACGCCGCTTCCGGTGATTTATCCGCGCCGCTTATGCAGGATCCGCCCAGCATGCGGAAGTCGTCAAAGAAACCGGGGTAGGATTTATTCACAGCCTGCGCTTCCTGAATTATAACAGGCTGATCGCACAATAATGACGCGACTGCCGCGGTCATCGCAATTCTGTGATCCCCCCATGATGAAACTTTTCCGCCTTTCAGCGGAACGCCGCCTTTAATAACAAGGCCGTCTTCTGTTACGCGCACATCAGCGCCCAGGCCGTTAAGCACGGAAGATACAGCTTCGAGCCTGTCGCTTTCCTTTGCGCGGAGGCGTCCTGCGTTGCGGATAACGGTGGTTCCTTCGGCGGCTGCGGCTGCGGCGGTCAGCACCGGCACAAGATCGGGAATATCGCGCGCGTCAATTTCAATTCCGCGCAGCTTTCCGCTGGAAACCGTAACTCTGCCGCCGCTTTTTTCCACATTAGCCCCGAATTGCGGAAGAATATCAATAACCGCGCGGTCGCCCTGACGCGAATTTAAATCAAGACCTTCGCATGTAATTGCGTTTTCGCTTAACGCTCCGGCTGTAAGCCAGAACGCCGCGTTTGACCAGTCGCCTTCTACATTGAAAGTTTCAGGCGGTATGTATTTTTGTCCGCCCGGTATATAAAAAACCATGTCCTTAAAATCAATTTTTACGTTAAACGCTTCAAGCATCTGCACAGTAAGTTCGATGTATGGAAGCGATTCTACTTTGCCGCAAAGACGCAGCTCGCTGCCGCCGTCAAGCAGGGGAAGCGCGAATAAAAGTCCGCTGATAAACTGCGATGATACGCCTGCGTCAAGCGAATAAACGCCGGGATTTAATTTTCCTTCAATGTTAAAAGGATTCGCTCCCTGCCGCGACAGCGTGCAGCCGTGTTTTAAAAGTTCTTCGTATAAAGGAGAAATGGGACGCTGCGGAAGCCTTCCTTCAAAAACAAATGAAGCCTTCCTTCCGAGCGCGCCTGCGACAGGAAGCAAAAAACGGAACGTGCTTCCGCTTTCTTTGCAATGAAGCTCTGCGTATCCATTATTTTTTTCCGCGGTGTTATGCGCAACGTTGACAGGACGAACAGCATAGCCGCCGTTTTCGCGNTTNATTTCCGCGCCAAGCGCGCGAAGGCATGAAATCGTCGCGGTAATATCNTNAGATTCGCCGCCGCATTTTATTATTACAGGCTTATCAGTATCTGAAAGCGCGGCGCAGATTAAAGCGCGGTGAGCCTGCGATTTTGACGGGATNGCTTTTACAATGCCTTTTAATCCGCCGGGCAGTATCTTAACATCCATTTTAAACNCTATTGGCTCTGCGGGGAAGCCGGCTGTTTGTCTTTGGATTTATTTAATTTTATTTTATTAAAGATACTGCAAAATCCCAGAAGCAGATATGAAAAACCGATAAAACCTATTGTGATCAACAGCACCCACAATCCAACCAACGGCAGTCCGTACGTTTCATAATCAAGAAAAAAATACGGGAAATTTCTTACAGTATTTTCAAAATAACCGTATGTTCCGCCAAGGGCTTTGTATACAGCGGTGTACGCTACATAGAAAACAGGAAACAAAGCCCAGCCAAAAGGATGCCATTTTTTGAAACACTCTTTATCTTCAAAAAAAATAAAATCAGCTAACATCATCAGCGGAACGGCAATATGAAGCAGCGCGCTTTCAAGCGTTTCCGCCATGTTAATAGCCGGCTTTAATACAAAATTATATACTGCAAATGTTAAAAGAATTGATACAAGCGTTAATCCCTTAAAAAAGATATATTTGCCTTCTTTGGGATTGCTGTTCCTGATTACGCGAACCAAAGTTATAACGGACATAATCAGGCACAGAAAATTACTTTGAATTGTGAAGTACGCGAATGTTACCGCAATATTTGACATTAAAATAAAACGCAGCAGTCCTGTTGCGGTGCAAACCGCGGTTAATACATTAAAAGCGGCGCGGATCGTTTTTTTGCCGTTGTCTGTTAAAGTTTTCATTTTATAATATTATATATTATTTTTTATTTATGTCAATTTATATTCTTGCGGGCTGAAATCAATCCGCTTTCTTTTTATGTCGGCGAATAAAAAAATATCATTATCTAAAGCGTAAAAATATGTATATATTCTTTCTTTCGTTGTAAAGTCCCTGTATGCGGATGACAAGCCGCTTTTTCTTCCTGATATAAATATTTCCATCGCTTCCTTAAAAAAACCCCTCCATGCCCAGTTGTTGCCAAGATAATCGTTATTTTCCAAGCGTTCGGAATTCCATTCAAAGTTGCATGTTATCTGTTCGCCGTGTATGCCGCAAAGATATATCCGCAGTACTTCAGGCAGTTCGCGGCATAAATCAAAAAGATAAGTATCGATATCTTTATTTGACAAATAAAAATCCGGATTTTCAGTAACGAATTTTTCTATCTTCGCGTCTATATATTTTTTCTGCGATTCCGCCTGCATTAAACTTTTATATTGTTTGTGGTAAGAATCATCCGCTGAAACAGAAAAAATATTGTGATTAACGTCGGCGTTAATCATGGATTCCTGCGGATACGCGATCAGGTACCCCTGAAAAAGCCTTCCCCTTGATGACATGCAAATTTCCAGCTGCTTCCGCGTTTCGATTCCTTCATATAAAACTTCTATTCCGACAGCTTCGGCGAATGCCGCAAGCGATTTTAAATATTCACGGTAATGATATGATTTTTCGCTGTGAACATAGTCAATGTTTATTTTTATTATATCAGGCTGAAGCCACGCGAGCCTGTCAATATTGCTGGCGTTTTTTCCGTAGTCATCAAGAGCGATCCTGCATCCCGCGTTTTTATAAAAAGATAAAATGTTAGAATGTTCGTCGCCCGCGTTAAACTCTTCTTCTGTAATTTCGATCACAATTCTGCCCGCGTCAATTCCAAGTTCATTAATCCACTGTATTGTCGGCATNTCTTCAGGCTTATCCGTAAAATTATCAAGCCACGCAAGCCTGATATTTATAAACAGATACTCNGTTCTTTTTTCCTGCGCGTATTTTTCCAGCGCTTTCCTTCTTACAATCCGGTCTACCCTTAGNGCTTCTTCATGNGTTGTGCCGGCGTCTGAAAAAAATCCGCCNAGCGATTTTATTTTTCCCGCTGAATCAATATAACGCCCCAGTATTTCATACGAATAAATTTTTTTAGTCGCGGCGCAGAGAATGGGCTGGAAATAAGCGATAACATTATTTTCTGTAAATTTNATTTCCGGTTCAGAAGCTTTCGGCTGCTGTTCCGCAAAGCGGTCAATGACTTTTATGCCGGGCACCTTTTTACTTCTCCGCGCAGATAACGTCCTGGCTTGTAATGTCAGATAACAATGTAAGGCTGTTCATTTTTGATAAATGTATAACGTCATTAAGATTTTTTTCCTGCGGCAGGATTTCATTAAAAATATTTTTTTTGCCAATTATATCCGGGTTAAAGATGACGTTCTCTTCGCCGTCAAAAATCGCCGCGTAGAAAATACCGGCTTCGACAATATCCTGAAAAAAGTGGCTGCCGAAAGAAAGTTCAGGCATAAGTCCGCCTTGCTTGTACGACACTTCGCACATTACGGACATATTGCAAAGTTCGCTGAAATGAACAGGAACCCCAAGGGACGGCGTTGTTGTTCCCCATCGTCCCGGCCCCGCAAGCATGACGACGCTGTCCTTAAGTTTTTGATTTAACATTCCGATGTTACGCGCAACCTGATACTTGTCCTGTTCCGAAAGAGCGAGATATTCCTGCGCTTTGACAAAAATTACATTATCAAGTGACAGGCGGACATTGCCGCCCATAAAATTTCCTGAAGAAGAAAAGAAAATTGTTTCCTTTTCCTGCTTTAAAATATTTATATCATTATTGCCTGCAGCCGATGTATTAACAGGAACGCCGCCTGTTCTTTTTGTCTGAAGCGGACGGCACTGAAGAAGATTGAATCTAAAAATTCCTTCGCTGTTAAAGTTAGCTGTAAATTCAATATCAACAGGATAATTATATGCTTTTTCGATTGACTGCATCACTTTTTTCGCGAACGCGGGAAATTTGGTTTCAGCTAACAATTTTTTAAAATCAAGCAGCACAGGTTTTGAATTTACAGGCCGTCCCAAATCACGCATGCGCGAAAGCATTGCGTTATCGGCGCTGAAAAAAATACCCGCGTCTGTTTTTAAATCCTGGTTATAAAGAATGTCAGCGTTTATTTCTGCAAGGCTGTTTTCCCTAAGATTTAAAATATCGACCTTATGCTGGGAAAATTTCCGTTCATCGCCGTAATGAACAGGCGGGCCCTTTTCCGGCTGATCGAGCGAAACAAGACGCGCGTAATCGCCCGATACGCGGTCTACAGCGCGCGTGCCGAGTCCGAAAACAAGCCGCAGCATTCCTGCCTTTGGATACATGTCCTTGTTCCACACGTAAAGATTCAATGAATGTCCGACTCCNGCGACATGCGGAAAGAAAAANTCACCGTACTGATCNCCTGAAACGCGCTGAACAAGAATCGCCATCTGTTCGTCATTATCCGC
This sequence comes from Treponema sp., assembly GCA_009786495.1. The sequence goes on along the minus strand of WQTB01000092.1, from coordinate 204 downwards.
AAGACCCCTTGACTGCCTGTAAACAAGCGCGTCTTCGTTCATCGCGCTTGCNTAAACAGTCCGCACCGCCTGTATAAAAGCTTCATAGCGTTCTTCAGGCGTNCCCTGATTCGCGCAGAAAACGCTTTCATATTTTCCGGCGAAAGCGTTTCCGAAGTTGTCTTCCAGAAGGGAGCTTGATCTTACGATGATCGGCGACCATCC
>WQTB01000091.1 GCA_009786495.1 Treponema sp. | reverse complement strand
ACTGGAGCGACATCCTTTTTAATCCTGAACACGCGCAGGCGATGGGCAAGCACATCGGCGCATAACGGTTTGGAAAAATACTACAATCTTCTGGGCGTAAAGCCCGGCGCTTGTGCGGCGGAAATCAAAAAGGCTTTCCGCAAAAAAGCAAAACAGCTTCACCCGGACATTAAAGGCTCAGGAAGCGCCGAAGCCATGCGCAGGCTTCTTGACGCTTACGAAGCGTTATCTGACATCGAGCGCCGCTTTGAATATGAAAAAATCCGTCCGCCCGGCGGGAAAAAACAAAACTTCGATTACCGCGAATGGCTCAACGGACAGGATAATCCACAGAGCAGGGCAAAGCTGATATTTTACGAACTTTTGCGCCTTAATGAAGAAAGGGCGATTGAAGTATGGCGGCAGCAGGGCGGTCTAACATTTAACATGGAAAAATTTATGGAAAGAGCCGACTGGATGGACTGCCAGTACATCCTTGCCGAAGAACTTGACAAAAGGGGGTTCTGTTTTGAAGCTTTCAGGCTGATGTCGGCGATTCTTAACGAAGAAAAAAAACGCCCTTACTTTAACCTATTCACTCCCGAAATAAAATATTATCTTTTAACTATGGCGAAGAAAAGGCTGAGAAGCCAGGTTGACGACGAGACATGGATCGACTGTATGCAGTCGCTTGTCGGCATAGGGTTTTCAGACCGCGATGAAAAATTTTTTAAGGATTCAATCGCAAAGACACTAAAAATAATAAGGGCAGCGCAGTAAAATGATCCGGCTAAAAAACGAAAAACAGATCGACGGCATAAGAACATCATGCAAACTGCTTTCGCAGATGTACAGGCAGCTGATCCCGCTTGTAAAACCCGGGATTCAAACAATCGAAATTGACAGGTGGGTGCAGGACTGGATAAAAAAAGCCGGAGGAAAACCTGTGTTCCTTGGATACTGCCCAAAGAAAAAACCCTACCCCGCCGCAATCTGCATTTCGATCAATGAAGAAGTTATACACGGAATCCCGTCCAAAAGACGCATTCACGAAGGCGATCTTGTGTCGCTTGACTGCGGCATAGAGTACGGCGGATTCATAAGCGATCAGGCGATCAGCATAGAAGCGGGAAAAGCGCCCGGCGATGTAAAAAAACTTAATAGAATAACAAACGAATGTCTTTACCGCGGAATCGAAGCTGTCAAAGCGGGAGACAGGCTTTTGCAAATAGCGCGCGCAGTGGAAAAACACGCGCTTTCAAACGGCTACGGAATTGTCGAAGAATACTGCGGCCACGGCGTCGGGTTCGCCCTGCACGAAGATCCCCATGTGCCGAATTATCCGCACGGCGCGAATCCAAAGATAAACAACGGAATGGTTATAGCCATCGAACCGATGATCAACCTGGGAAAAGGCTCTGTGGAAATTCTTGACGACGACTGGACTGTCGTTACATCCGACGAAAAAGTTTCAGCTCACTGGGAACACACTGTCGCGGTCTTCGGCGGAAAAACTGAAATACTGACAGACAGGCTTGAAGAGCTTGTGTTCCAGGATTAAACTATGTCGAATGAAAAAGAAGCGGACGAAGAATTAATATCATCGCATAAACTGCTTGTACATTCAAATGATTACAAAAAAACAAACGCGTTAAGTTTAATTTACACTTTTATACTGTTTGCGATCAGCCTTGGAACAAGATTATTAATGGATCGCCTGAAAAGCGGCGGAATGGAGTTCGCGGAAAAATCACTGCCTGAAATGATTTATTATATTTCATCGGGGTTATCGGTCATTTTCGGATTGATTTTGATCGTCGCGCCTGTATCAATGCTGCGCGGTTTTTATATTGATGTTATCGAAGTGCGCCTGTACGGAATAAAAATAATTAATTTAAAAAGGAAAGAGCAGAGATTTATTTCTTATAACAAGTTTAATTTAATTCCCGCGGTAAATAAAAAAAACGCAGGCAGCGGCTTTACGCTGGATATAAAAAAAATGACATTAAAAAAACACCTGTACTTTTATGATGATTTTGAAAATCCGCGGGAGATGGAAGAAAATCTAAAAAAATACGCCGTCTGGTCAGTCAGGCAGTAAATAATCCCTGTCATATTCATGCATTAATAAAAACGTCATTTTAGCATAAAACAGCAGTAAGGTTCCTGTAACTATCACAGTTTTAAAATATTTGATATTATATAGATCATTTTCACTATCAGGAGTCATTATGAAAATAATGAAAAAACTTTCGTCAAGGAACCTTTTCATTTTTAATCTGGTTCTTATAGGCGCCATTTTCGGCTTTTCTCTGGCTTTTTTGTCGTTCTCCTGCTCTACTCCGCAGGTAAGAGCGCAGGCTCAGGCAAGCCCCGTCGTAATACCTGAAGACGCAGTCGCCGTGGCGGAAGCGCTGCAGACCGTGTTCAACATGGTAACGGAAAAAGTGCTTCCGTCGGTCGTGGAAATAAAAACCGTTTCTGTCGTTGTGCGCCAGTCGCAAAGTTACGACGGAATNCCCTGGGATTTCTTTTTTGGACCGCGCAATCAGCAGGAACAGGGACAGGAACGCGAATACCGTTCGCAGGGTCTTGGCTCCGGGATTATAGTCCGCAATAAAGACGGCAAATATTATGTTCTTACGAACAATCATGTTATAGAAGGCGCGACAGAAATCACTGTGGCGGTAAGGGACGGAAGNGAATATACGGCGGAACTGGTCGGATATGACGAACGCAAAGACCTTGCCCTTGTTTCATTCAAGACAAACGATTCCCATCCTTTGGCNGCGCTCGGCGATTCCGACACGGTNGCGGTAGGAAACTGGGCAATAGCAATGGGCAACCCGCTCGGCGAACAATTNGCGTTTTCTACAACGCTTGGAATTATCAGCGCTGTCGGACGGACCGGCGGACCCGGTAACAACATCAGCGATTACATTCAGACTGACGCTCCTATTAACCAGGGCAATTCAGGCGGTCCTTTAATCAACATTAGAGGCGAAGTAATCGGGATAAATACATGGATTGCGAGCAATCTGTCAGGCGGCGGCAATGTCGGTCTTGGATTCGCGATTCCGATTAATAACGCAAAACGTTCCATCGATGAATTTATCGAAACCGGCACCGCGGCTTACGGCTGGCTTGGCGTACAGTTAATGGAAACAACAAGGGATATTAACGACGCCCTTGGGCTTGGAAACGGACGCGGCGCGCTTGTTTCGCAGGTGTTTCTCGGAGGCCCCGCGGATAAGGGCGGAATCAGACCCGGCGATTTTATAACGCATGTAAACGGCAAAGAGACGCGCACATATCAGCTGATCCAGCTGGCTGTAAGCGATTTAAGAGCCGGAGAAATCGCAGTATTCACGGTAATCAGAGACAGGCAGCAGATGGATATTCGTGTCAGCATCGAAAAAAGAAACGAACAGACCGCGGCGGATAACAGGGGTTTATGGCCGGGAGTTACGATTTCTCCGCTGACAGATCAGATAAGGCAGACATTAAATCTGGACAGAAACGCGTCAGGACTTGTCGTTACGCAAATTGCCTCTGGAAGCCCCGCTGATGTTGTAGGACTGCGCGCGGGCGACAGAATATATCAAATAAACGGACAGCCCGTAAATGATTACGCGTCATTCTACAGGGTTCTCCGCGAAAGAACAGCGTCAGAGCTNTGGTTCGGCATTTACAGGGGAGACTCAACCCTNGAATCCCTAAGGTTCAANCGTTAGGTGATAAATTAAAGATCGACTTTAAAAACGGGGCGCTTTGCGCGGGTATGATCAAAATCGAATATATCCGCGTTAAAGCGCCTTTCCGCTTCCAGCGTTGAAGGGGGTCCGTGTCCGGGAAGCACAACATAATCCCCGGGAAGCGATAAAAGGCGGCTTCTTAGCTTGCTCATCTGCGTAGCCGCTCCGTACGCGCTTGCCGTGCTTCCTGTAAGACCNGCCGTAAGCACATCGCCTGTAAAAAGCAAATTGTTAATTTTATAAACGACAGAATCGGACGAATGCCCCGGTATAGAAATTATTTCTATTGTAAAGCCGCCTGTTACAATTCTGTCGCCGTCTTTTATCATTGTAGTCCTGTGTCCCATAATGCTCTGGTTTACGGCGATTACTTCCGCGTTGTAAATTCTTTTTAATGTCCTAAGGCCGCGGGCGTGATTTTTATGATCGTGTGTTACAAGAATCGCTTTTAAATCAAAATTATTATCTTCGATTATCTCAAGCGTAACATTTTCCGTGCTTCCCGGATCGATAATAATCGCAGCGTTTTGCTGATCCTTTCCCGATTTTTCGGTTCCAAGAATATAACAGTTGCTGAAACCGTAGGAGCAGTATTGAAAAAAAAGTTTCATCGTTCATCCGTTTCATACATGGCTTCCGCCGTGTTTGACGATTTAAAAATAACTTCTTCCTGCCTGGTTTTCGCGAAATGAACGCGTTTTAAATTACAATTTAAAAANGACGACTTNATTAAATCGGCGTTTATAAACCTGCTGTTNTAAAGATTGGAATTTTTAAAAACAGTTTCGTTTACGGACGTTCCTTCAAAGTTNGCATGAACAATTTCGCACTCTATAAAACGGCATCCGTAAAAACCCGCGCCGGCGAATGACAAAAATTGAATGTCGGAACCTGTAAAATCACAATTAATAAATTCCGCGAAATCAAAAAAACTCATTCTGGTTTTTATTTTTGTAAAATCGCAGCTGACAAACGAAGCTTCTTTAAAATTACATCCGTAAAAACGGCGGCTGGAAAAATCGTTATTTTCAAAACGCATTCCGCAGACGCATAAATCTTTTATTGCATCGTTTCCCCTGATGTAATTGCATATACGCATATTTTCCTGTTCGGGATTCGCCTGATGAACAAAGCACAGATTATATCCTGTTATCGCCGGTCTTCCGCATCCTGCGGCGCATGGATTAATCGTAAACATTTATACATATTAACATAATTTTATCTTTACAACCAGAGCTAAAGACAGGTAGAATATATTCATGTGCTGGTACTGCGGCTCGCCTGTAACTGACGCTCTTCCCATTGGACGCTCGCAAAGATGTCAGGATTGCGGAAAGGATCTTCGCTCATGCAGGAACTGCCGTTTTTTTCTTCCGGGCGCAAGGGGCGACTGCAAAGAATCCGGCGCGGAGCCGCAGCATGACAAGGAACGCGCGAATTTCTGCGACTGGTTTTCGCTTGATGAAGAAAAATACCGCGTTAATAGCGCAGGCGCGCGGTCAAATAACAAGGAAACAACAGATGCAACAAGGGCGGCATTCGATAATTTGTTTAAATAATTTTACAATAAAAAATCATCATGAATAATAAACCTGTATTGTTTCTGGATTCCGGCATAGGCGGAATTTTATACTGCAGCGACTTCCTGAAAAAAAATCCTTACGAAGAAATATGTTANATCGCGGACAGGAAGCATTTCCCGTACGGACAGCGCGGTAAAGAAGAATTAATTTCTATTTTATTATCATTAACAGAAAAAATACTAAAAGAAATTGATCCGAAAATTATAGTGCTTGCCTGCAATACGGCTACAGTTTCCGCGCTTGATTCTTTAAGAAAAACTTTTGCGCACGTTCCTTTTGTGGGAACGGTTCCTGCGATAAAACCCGCGGCAGCGCAGTCAAAAAAAAGAAAGATCGGCCTGCTTGGAACTTCGCGTACAATCGAAGACCCGTACAATCTGCATCTTGTGGACTGCGCGTCCTGTATTGATGTTTCAGGCGAAGCGCAAAGCGAAAATAAC
>WQTB01000090.1 GCA_009786495.1 Treponema sp. | reverse complement strand
CGTCTTCATATAGTTTCTTTGCGGGAATTTCCCCCGCGATTATTTTACAAAAAAGACAATCACCCATGATGTGATTATATCAGGATTAAAATAATTTTGTAAACCTTTAGCCGGCTGNGCCCGCGTTCATGAACCNTAACGGCGTACTGCCTTGAAAACGGAAAAACCAAGAAACAGAATCCCCGCGATAATAACGGTCATTGCTCCGACAGGAAGATCAAAAATCCAGCCCGATACAAGCCCGGAGACAGAAAACAAAGCCGCAAACAAACAGCTGGAAAACATCATGTTTCCAAGGCTGCGCGAAAAAACACCGGCGCATCCTGAAGGCAGACTGAGCATAGCGATAACCATAACGATGCCGACAAATGTTTGCAAAAGAACAATCGCGACAGCCGTTATTCCAAGCAGAAAAAGAAAAACTAAATCGACATTAACGCCTTTTGTCCGCGCGAATTCGGCGTCAAAGGACGAAGCTTCGATCTGAGCGTAAAAAAGTNTCNCGAGTATCAGAACAACCGCGTCAAGGACTGCAAGGAAAATTAAATCGATATTTGAAATNAATAAAATATTACCGAAAAGCCANGTTGACGGATCTGCGTATCCGGGAGTTTTCGCCATAAATAAAAGNCCAAGACTCATTCCNATAACCCAGATTGCGTTTATAACTGTGTCTTCCCTTTGCTTCGCTTTTAATGAAACAAGTCCNATAACAAGAGCGGAAAGCAGCGCAAAAATTAAAGCNCCGGCAACCGGCGGAAAACCGGGGATTATGGTTGAAGAAAGATACAGCGCCATCCCGATGCCGCCGAGCACCGCGTGGGAAACAGCGCCGGCGAGACTTCCGATTCTGCGCACAGTTACTATTGATCCCAGAATTCCAAAAAGTATTGACGATAACACTCCCGCCAAAAGCGCGTTCCGCAGGAAAGGGAAATTGACGTTTACTAACGCTTCAAAAAAACTGCTCATATAAGACACCCATGTTTATAAATAAAAATATCTAAATGAAGATCACGCAAAGATTTTGTGACGCCATTAATTTTCTTTGTTAACAGCATGTAATATTCTCCCCATGAAGCACATGAACTTCCTGACTGGCGCTGCCGTGGCGGCCAGAGATATTTTCTTCGGTGCGGTGCTGAACGATCTTAAACTCGTCTCCAAGGCACAGAACACGGTCTGTAAGCGAAGAGACAAAACCCGTGTCATGGGTTACAAGAAGAATTGTTGTCTCTCCCTTATACGCGCCAAGCGTCTTGTAAAGAAGCCGTTCGCTTTCGCTGTCCATGTTCGCGGCAGGTTCGTCAAGCACAAGAAGCCGCGGCTTTGCAGCTAACGCGCGGGACACAAGCGTTCTTCTTTTNTGTCCGCCGGAAAGAGAATGGTAAAGCCGCGGCGCAAGNTCCGCGATGCCTGTTTTTTCAAGGGCTTCTTCCACCGCGCTATTATTTTTCGCGTAACCTTTAAGCGGGCGNAGCATCCCCATTCTGACAATATCGCGTACCGTTATGGGAAACAAATTATCCGCGGGCATCTGCTGCGACACATAGGAAATATTTTCGTTTTGAATATTGCCGGTTTTTCCCGCGGTGAAATTCCCCGCGCTTCGCGGTATGCCGAAAATTTCAATAATTCCGCCGGATTGTTTTTCAAGACCCAAAAGAAGTTTTAATACAGTCGTTTTTCCTGAACCGTTCGGCCCAATCATCGCTGTAAATTCGCCGCTGTGTATGTGGAATGACGCGTTTTCAAGCACATTCGCGTCAATGTATGAGAATGAAACATTTTCGAATTTTACGGCGATGCTTTTATCCATAATGCTTTATGGTATAATGTTTTTAAGGACTTGTCCAATGTGCAGAATATTCTCTAGCCAGTTTTCTGCAAGCGGATCGAGTTCCACAACCTGCGCGCCTGCGGAAGCGGCAAGCGTTCTTGCGGCGTTTACAGGAAATTGAGTTTGCACAAAAATCGCGGCGGGTTTTTCTTCGTTTATCATATTCATTAGCCTGTAAAGCTGCCTAGGCGTCGGCTCCTTTCCGCCTGTTTCAACCGCTTCCTGATGAATACCAAACTCGTCAAGAAAATATCCAAAGCTCGGATGATAAACAAAAACGCTTTTATCATTTAAAGGCGCAAGAATTGATTTTAAATCGTTAAAAGCATCATAAATAATGTTAATTACTCTGCCGTAACGTCCGCGGTAGTACAATTCATTCTCATTGTCCAAAAACGCCAAAGTGTTTGTGACATGAGCCGCAAGAATATACGCAGGTTCGCGCCCAAGCCATGTATGCCTGTCAAGATTGACTAACGAAGAACTATTGCTGTTTATTCCTTCAGCTTCATCATGATTATTAAAGCCGTCATGATGATGATTCTCAAGCTGACGGAAATGTACGCCCTGCGTGCCGTCAATGATTAACAGATTTGGAAAAAGCTTTTCTATTTTCGGACGAAGGCTGATTTCAAATTCTGAACCGGAAAGTATCCACGCGTCAGCAGCGGAAAGCTTTTGTATCTGCAGCGGCGCAGGCTCATAATTATGCGGATTCTGCCCCGGCGGAACAAGAATCAGCGTCTGCGCGTTGTCTCCCGCAATNTGNGATACAAACCACGCCTGCGGCGGAATGCTAACTGCGATAAGAAACCCTTTGTGTTCATTAATTTGGCTGTCGCATGAAATAAATGAAAATAAAAAAATTAATGCGCCGGCCAGAATTAAACTTGGAATGAACTTAAACGAATGATTCTTTTCTTTTAACCATTCCGCGTTTGTCATCTCACATTCCAAATTATTTGCGTTTTCTGCCGAGAAAAGCGCGTGCGCAGAATCCGGCGAATCTGACAAACAAGGGTTCCAATTTTTTTCTGACAGTAACAAGGTCTTTCATGATCGGAATACTCTGCGGACAATGTGTTTCGCATTTGCCGCAGTTAATACAAAGCAGCGGGCTTCCGCTTTTTGTAGAAATAAGGCCGCTGCTTGTAATATATTGTTTTAATCCTTCAAGAAAACCCATTGAATAAACAGTGTTATACGCCGCGAATGAACCCGGAATATTTACTCCTGCAGGACACGGCATACAGTAATTACAGCCGGTACAGCGCACTTTGCATGAACGGTTTATAGATTCAAGCGCCGATTTGTAAACCGCTTTTTTTGAATCATCCAGCATGTTTACNGACGCCTTTTCNGCAAGATTTAAATTTTCATCAAGCTGCTCCATNGAGTTCATGCCCGAAAGAACAGAAGTAACTTCTTCCTGATTCCAAAGCCAGTTAAAAGCCCAGCCCGCAGGCGATAAATCCTTATCGGCATCCTTAAAAATTTTTACAGCGTCCCCTGGAAGACCCGCGGCAAGTTTTCCGCCGAGAAGCGGCTCCATGATTATTACAGGCATTTTTGCGGCAGCGGCGCGAAGACCACGCACGCCCGCCTGAAAATTTTCATCAAAATAATTNTATTGAATCATGGTGAATTCCCAGTTGTAATCGTCAATTANTTTAAGGAATTCTTCTCCGGAGCCGTGAAAAGAAAAACCGATATGTTTTATTAGACCGTCCCTTTTTTTACAGGCGATCCAGTTTTCAATTCCCCAGCTTTTCAGCCTGTTCCANTGATCCATATCGGTTATCATGTGCAGAAGATAATAATCGATGTAATCAGTTTTAAGCCTTTCNAGGGACTGGTTAAAATATTTATCAAAGTCAACGGAATCCGCGGAATTTTTATACATGATTAAAGGCATCTTGGTCGCTATATTCACTTTATGGCGCGCGTTATTTTTATGCAGCGCCGTTCCAAGAGCTTCTTCGCTTCCGGGATACACCCACGCNGTATCAAAATAATTAACGCCGCTTTCGATTGCGCGCATGATAAGCTCTTCCGTTTTCTGCTGCGACTTNGGAAAGCGCATGCACCCAAAACTGAGAGCNGACAATTTGTTGCCTGTCTTTTTATCAATACGGTANTGCAAACCAGCCTCTATGTTACGTTAATCGTCATTTTCTTCTACGTTGTATTCTTCCTGAGCGTTTTCCGCGTTCGCAATCGCTTCGGANTCCTGTTTGCGCCTGTCAAGAATTTCCTGCATGTATTCGTCNAAATCCTGGCTTTCATCATCAAACAGTTTGATGTTACGGTACCGCTTCATTCCGGTTCCCGCGGGAATCGGATGGCCGATTATAATATTTTCTTTTAAGCCGCGAAGGTTATCAGTCGATCCCGCGATTGCCGCGTTTGTGAGCACCTTGGTCGTTTCCTGAAAGCTCGCCGCGGAAAGGAACGAATCAATGTTAAGCGAAGCTTTTGTCATTCCCTGGAACATCGGCTGCGCGATTGCGGGCTGTCCGCCTTCAGCGATTACGCGCGTGTTTTCTTCGTGGAAACGGTACTTGTCGACAGAAGAACCGTGAATGAATTTTGTGTCGCCGACAAACCGGATTTCTACTTTGCGCATCATCTGGCGGATAATTACGCCGATATGTTTGTCGTTAATCGAAACGCCCTGCAGACGGTAAACATTTTGAATTTCGTCCATCAGCCAGCGCTGCAGCCTTCCTTCGCCTAAAATGTAAAGAACATCATGCGGATTNATCGCNCCCTGACAGAGCATTTCGCCCGCTTCCACNGTATCGCCGTCACGAACCAAAAGCCTTTTGTTCATCGGGATAAAATGCGGGAACTCCCTGCCGAACGCGTCAACTACAACAACTTTGCGTTTTGTTTTTACAACGCCCTTAAAATAAACTATTCCCGAAATTTGAGCCAGTACGGCGGGGTTTTTTGGTTTGCGCGCTTCAAAAAGCTCGCTGACGCGCGGAAGCCCGGAGCCTGATGTTATGTCCATCGCCTTCGCCGATCCTTTCAGTTCCTTCGCGATTGTGCGGCCCGCGCTGATGCGTTCGCCTTCGTCAACAAGAATATAAGCGCCGGATGGCAGGAAGTAAGATGCGACTTCATTGTCCTTGTCATCGACAATGTAGATACGCGGCTCTTTATTTTCATGCTGGAATTCTGTTATGCGCTTTTCAATGTTGCCTGTGCTGTCGTCAACTTCTTCCTTCAGCGTTGAACCCAAAATTATGTCTTCGTATTTAACGGTTCCGCTCGCTTCCGCGATNATCGGATCGGAGAACGGATCGAAGGTCGCGATGGTTTTATCAGCTTCCACAACCTGTCCCTTCTGCGCTTCAAAAGTTGAACCGTTTCTGATTTCNATCTTTTGATCCTGACCAATAAGGTAAAGGGTTTCGTTTTCCTTGTTNTTNAAAACAAGCGCGTACGCGATTTCAGGCGANGTAATTTCTTCCCCGCCGCGCTTTATCAACGCGTCCCCGCGGTTAATTCTTTTTCCGTTTACAGCTAACAGCTTGTCGCCGCGCTCGATCTTGTATTCTCTCATTACCTTGTTGACAATCGCGTAGCCCCTTCTTGTAAAAAGAAGATGCTCAAGCTGTATGTGCGTGCCGATAACATCCTTGATGTATACCGGGTATTTAAGCGTTATGCGGCTTTCTTCGCTGACCCTTGTCGCGACACCGCCGATGTGGAAAGTGCGCATTGTAAGCTGAGTGCCGGGCTGCCCGATTGACTGGGCGGCGATTGTCCCAACGGCTTCGCCAATATCGACAGCTCTGTTAGTTGCAAGATTGCGTCCGTAGCATTTGCGGCAGACGCCGTACTTCGCTTCGCATGTAAGAACTGTTCTGATGCGTATTGTTTCAACGCCGGCTGCGTCAATTGCCTTGGCGATGTCTTCGGTGATTTCTTCGTTAACATCGATAATAAGTTCGTCAGTTATCGGGTG
>WQTB01000089.1 GCA_009786495.1 Treponema sp. | reverse complement strand
GAGCCTGCGGGCGTTCCTGACATCTACCTTGAGGTTTCATCTCCGGGGATAGAACGGCTTATAAAGGACGGAGCCGAGTTCAGTCATTATACCGGAAAGACNGTGCGGTGTTACCGTACAGATATAACTGAATGGACAGCGGGGNTTTTACAATCCGCTGATGAAGAAGGAATTATTTTAAGAACAAAAAACGGAGCCGAAAAACTGACGTTTGACATTATCGCAAAAGCGAAGCTCGGCTCAAATGAGGAGGTATAAGTTGGGAACAGATATGTCGCAGGCAATCCGCCAGTTAAACCAGGATCGCGGTATTCCCGAAGAATTAATACTCAGGACCATTGAAGATACATTGATAGCGGCTTATAAGCACCGTTTTGGAAACGCGGATAACGCGATAGTGCGGTTCGACGAAGAAAATCTGGAAGTCTGGATTTACGCAAAGAAAAAAATAGTGGAGCAGGACGGAGTTTATGATCCTGTTGTGGAAATTGATCTTGATGAAGCGAAGGAAATCGACCCGGAAGCTGAAATCGGCGATGAAATTCTTGTAGAGATCGATCCAAAAGAATTTGACCGCATCGCAGTGCAAAGCGCAAAACAAAAAGCGCATCAGACTATAAGGGACATTCAAAAAGATTCGCTTTTTTCAGAGTACAAGGACAAGGAAGGCGAAATTATCATCGGCTATTATCAGCGCGAACGCAACGGCACAATTTATGTTGACATCGGAAAGATTGAAGGCATTCTTCCCAAAAAATATCAGTCTCCGCGCGAAATATATCACGTTAACGACAGAATCAAGGCGCTTATCGCCGAAGTAAAAAAAGATTCGTCAGGGCTTCAGATTGTGCTTTCAAGAACGCATACTGATTTTGTGCGCGCAATATTTGAACTTGAAGTCCCTGAAATTTATGACAAGACTGTTGAAATACACAAGATTGTGCGCGAGCCGGGGTTCCGCACAAAACTTGCGGTTTATTCAAACCGCGAAGATGTTGATCCTGTCGGCGCGTGCGTCGGGCTTAAGGGAGTGCGCATTCAGGCTGTTATCAAGGAGCTTGAAGGCGAAAAAATTGATATACTTAAATATGATCCCGACCCGAGGCGTTTTATCAAAAACGCCCTGTCGCCTGCCGAAGTGCGCGAAGTGATAATTCTTGACGAAGGCAAACATCAGGCGCTTGCTGTCGTAAGCGATTCAATGCTTTCGCTTGCTATCGGCAAACAGGGGCTTAATGTGCGTCTTGCGAACAGGCTTGTCGACTGGAACATCGATGTAAAAACAGAATCGCAGTTCGCGGAAATGGATATCGCGGCAGAATCGCGCCGCGCTGTTTCAGAGCTCTTCGGAGACGCGGAAGGTTACGACGACGAGATTTCCCGCATCAGCGAACTTCCGGGCGTTGACAGCTTTATCGCAAAAACGCTGCTTGATAACGGAATTGATTTTATCGAAGACTTCCTCGGCCTTGCCCAGGAAGAANTGGAAGCCAAGGGATTAACGCCGGAACAGCTTGACGGGCTGCGTAAACTTATTGAAGAATATGTTGAGATTGTTGAAGAAGAAGAACAGTTTGAAGAAACGCAGGAGAGCGAAGAAAGCGAAGAAACCGCCGAGGCTGATGAATATGAATGCCCCGAATGCGGAGCGAAAATCACTGTCGAAATGACAACCTGCCCGAGCTGCGGCATTGGTTTAAGTTTTGAGTATGAAGAGGATGAAGGATAAGAGGTAATATGGCGGAAGAGACTGACAAAACAAAAAAAACAAATACTCTGTTGATCAAACACACTGCGGGAAACACAGGCGCTCAAAGTGAAAACGAAAACGCTTCGGGAAAACCATCCGCGGAACAGGGTGAGAGGCGCAAGGTAAAGGTTCTTGTAAAAAAATCATCATCATCTTCTTCATTAACGAACAACGCCGTTCCTAAAAAAACGTCTCCAAAAGTTGTAGTCAGTGCTCCGTCCGCAGTAACTTCCGGAAAACAATCCGGTTCAAAAAAACAGGAAAACGATAAAAAGCAGGGAAGCGATCCTAATGCTTCCAGAATAAGTTCATTCCCTATTGCGCAGCGTCCCGCCGCGGCAGCCGGGCGCGTCGGCGGAAAACTTGTCGGAAACCATCAGCGTCCCGCGCGCGGAACTTCGTCTCAGGGAACGCGCGGAAATACGCAGCAGGGCGCGCGCGTTCAGCCGCCGCAGTTTAAAAGCGCGAATAAACCCGGCGAAGGGTTTACAAACAGAAACGGATTCGCTGCGCGCCAGCAGCCGGGACAGCGTCCCCCGTTTCCGCCAAAGCCCGGATTCAAGCAGGGCGGCGCGCCAGGTGCCGCGCCGCGCGGAGCTCCGGGAGCCGCCAACCGCGGAGGATTTAACCGTCCATCACCTAACAGGGGTGGCGCAGCGGCTCCGGCAGGACCGATACCCGAAGGAAAAGGACCTGCAAAGCGCAAGTTTTTAACCAAGAAACCAGTATACAACCGCAAAGAAAAAGAACTTGAGATGGAGGAAAAACTCCTTCAGACAAAGAAAAAAATAACGCATGTCGCCAATCCGGTGCCTAAGTCAATCGATATAATGGAAGTAATTTCCGTTTCAGAGCTTGCGCGGAAAATGAATCTGAAAGCTTCTGATCTAATCCAGAAACTGATGAGCATGGGGCAGATGGTAACAATTAATCAGCAGATCGACGCGGACACTGCGACAATTCTCGCGGCTGAATTCGGCGCCGATGTAAAAATTGTAAGCCTTTATGACGAAACAGTCATCGAAACATCCGTAATAGATGATGACGCTGTAATGCTTCCGCGTCCGCCCGTTATCACCGTTATGGGCCATGTTGACCACGGCAAAACAAAACTGTTAGACGCAATCCGCAAAGCCGACGTAGTCTCAGGCGAGTTCGGCGGCATTACGCAGCATATCGGCGCGTACATGGTCGAAACTCCGCACGGAAGTCTCACATTCCTTGATACGCCCGGCCACGAAGCCTTTACGCGCATGAGAGCGCGCGGCGCGCAGATAACGGACATTGTAATCCTTGTTGTCGCGGCTGACGACGGCGTAATGCCGCAGACCATCGAAGCCATAAATCACGCGAAGGACGCGGATGTCCCGATCATTGTAGCCGTTAATAAAATTGATAAGCCTGAAGCGAACCCCGATAAGGTTAAAAGCCAGCTTTCCGATTTGGGGCTTATGCCCGAAGACTGGGGCGGACAAACAATGTTTATCGAACTGTCCGCGCTGCAGAAAACCGGTATCGATAAATTAATCGACGCGATACTTCTTGAATCCGAACTTCTTGATCTAAAAGCCAACTTCCAGCGCAGCGCGGAAGGAAAAATCCTTGAATCGAAAGTCGATCACGGAAGGGGAATCGTGGCGACAGTCATGGTAGAAAAAGGAACATTGATAATCGGGGACGCTTTTGTCGCGGGCATTTGGCCCGGAAAAGTGCGCGCGATTTTCAATGACAAGGGAGAAAAAATCAACAAGGCGACGCCTTCCATGCCTGTTGAAGTTCTCGGCTTTGAGGGCATACCGAACGCAGGCGATCCGCTTCAGGTAGTAAGCGATGAAAAAGTCGCGCGCGAGTTTTCGTCCAAGCGGCAGGAATTAAAACGGTTTGAAGACGCCAAGATAATGAGAAAGGTTACAATGGATAACCTTCACGACATGATCAGCGACGGAACAATTCAGGAATTGAAAGTAATAATCAAAGCCGACGTACAGGGTTCTGCGGAAGCGCTGAAATCCAGCCTTGAAAAACTTTCAACAAAAGAAATCAGGCTTCATGTTATACAGGCGCTTCCGGGTCCTGTAAACGAAGGGGACGTTGACCTTGCGATCGCGTCCAAGGCGATTATAATAAGCTTTAATGTACGCCCGCTGCCGAAAGCCAAAATACTCGCGGAACAGGAAAAAGTCGATATAAGAAAATACAATGTCATCTATAAAGCTGTGGAAGAAATCAAGCAGGCGATGGAAGGAATGTTAAAGCCCGACACCAAAGAAGAGGTAATAGCCACAGTTGAAGTCCGCGATACGTTTAAAGTTCCGAAAATCGGAACCATTGCCGGCTGTTATGTGCTAACCGGAACCGTAAAGCGCAGCTGTTCCGTAAATGTTATACGAAACCAGATTGTGGTGTATTCCGGGAAGCTCGCTTCGTTAAAACGCTTTAAGGATGACGCGAGGGAAGTCGCCGCAGGATATGAATGCGGTATCGGCATTGACGGTTTTGACGACATACAGATCGGAGACGCCCTTGAAATTATCGAAGCAGTCCAGATCGCACGAAAGCTGAGCGCAAGCATCGCGGAGATTTCGCAGCAGGCGGCTTCGGCTAAAAAACAGGATTAAAATGCCTTCAGCATCCCGCGGTTTTCGCACAGAACGGCTAGGACAGACGATTCAGCAGATTATAAGCTCGCTTATTCTTGAAGGAAAAATAAAAGACTCAAGGGTGAGCCCCTTTCTTTCCATTACAAAGGTTGATGTTTCCAAAGACCTTTCGTTCGCGGACGCCTATGTTTCCGATGTCCGCGGCAAAAACATCGAAAAGGGAGCCTTGGGGCTTCAAAGCGCGGCGGGTTTTATTCAGTCACATATCGGAGCTGTTATGCGCATAAGAAAAATCCCGCGCCTTCGCTTCCATGCCGACACAAGCGTCGCCGAAGGCTTTGATATAATTAAAAAGATCGATGAGCTTGTTGAAAATAAACATTAAAAACATCTTGCTATGGAATCAGGGTTAATTTTATTTATTAAGCCGCGGGGAGTTACCTCTTTTGACGCGTTACGCGACATTAAACGCGCCCTTGGCACGGGAAAAGTGGGCCACACAGGCACGCTTGATAAATTCGCAGGCGGGCTTTTGCTTGTGCTGACGGGAAATGCGCTTAAACTGAGCAGATGGTTTTCCCATTGCGATAAAAAATACAGGGGCAGAATCTGTTTTGGAAAAGAGACAGACACGCTGGACCCCGAAGGAAAAGAAACCGCCAAAGCCTGTCTTCCTTCGCGAGATGATGTTGAAAAGGCATTGAGTCAATTTAAAGGCGAAATTTTACAGGAGCCGCCAGTATTTTCAGCTATCCATGTAAACGGAAAACGCGCATCAAGCCTTGCGCGAAGCGGAAACGCTCCTGAAATGAAAAAAAGAAAAGTTACAATTTACAAGCTTGAATTGACTTTGTGGGAACCGCCTTTTGCGGAAATTTTTGCGCACTGTTCAAGCGGCACATACATACGTTCCCTTGCGCGCGACATCGCGTTAGCTGCAAACAGCCGCGGATACTTGACTGAGCTTTTACGGACAGACGTTGCAGGCTTTTCACAGGACAAGAATAACACGAAGGCGCAAAGTTATGGTGAACACACAGAACCTGATGAAAATGAGACAACAGGCGAAAATAATTTTAAGGTTTTGCCGGTTAATAAAGAAATTATATCAAAGCTCGGGCTCCCATGGATTGATGTGCCGCAAAAGGAAGCGAAGGACATTATTCATGGTAAACCGCTTGAAAATATTTTTAATTATAAAGATATTGATGCCGTTTCTTCTAATAATTATGCTAACCCCGATATAATGGAACAATCGTTAGCATTGTTTTATAATGAAACCCTTACAGCTATTATTGAAAAACAAAACGGAAAGTGGAAGTACGGCTGTGTTATGTGATAATAAAAGCATTTTATTTTTCAATTATGTTAATTTTGATATTCGGAACATTTGAATATAAAATTCCTGTGTCAACAGTATAAAAATTAAGCAGCTTTATTAAATTGTTCACGGATAAAGGCATATCATTTTTAAACCAGTCCATAATCACAATAATTATACCTGTGATCTGATAATTTATTTTATACCAGTATGCAAGCTGCGCCTCTTTATTAAGTTTGTTTTTCTT
>WQTB01000088.1 GCA_009786495.1 Treponema sp. | reverse complement strand
GCTCAGTTGGTAGAGCAAACGGCTCATATCCGTTGGGTCATAGGTCCGAGTCCTATAGCCGCTAATTTGAAATATCAGTTTAGAAATAAGCTTGCGTATACTATTGTAATTATTTTATTTTTTCAGACAAAACATGACGCTAGATAACCCTAACCGCCCGCACTGGGCGGTTAAAAGTTACCGTTTGTTATGAGCTGGTTTTTTGTTTTTCAATTGAATTTAGCAAATAATTTTTTACTATTATTCAATTACACCTCGATCTAAACTCATGTCTGAAATATCAAACACGCCTCTTACAGTGATCTCTTGCCCGGAGTTCAAATTTACCAATTTTGTTCTTTCTGCTACTGATAAAAACACTACTAACATTTGAAGCGGACTATTTCCGATTCCTACGCCAGATTGATCAATTGTTTGAATTTTACCGGTAACTCTAATTGTTTGACCATGATAAAGCTGCCGGGCTCTTACTGAATTATTTCTGACTTCAGCAAATAAACTATTAATATCAACATCAATTACTTCTGCTGTAGGTTGAATACTATCTAAAGCTCGACCGGATTGATCAACTATGACAATTTCTCCGTTTCGATTTATCAATTGATATCCTTTACCGCTTTCAAAATTAATAGTAAAAGATTTGTTTCTTACATTAGGAATTCTGGCTGTATTGTTAGCAGGTACAACAGTTTCGATAATTAATGTATTTTCTCCGGGAGGTACACCAACACTTATTGGATTAAAAGCAAGGGCCGGCGCTATCCAGTCAACTGCTCTGTTATTAAATTGCGTAACTTTGATATAATTTGGTATCCATAAAAAACTCATTTGGTTTTCAGGAACCCCCGGGTCAAAAACATGTGCCTAAGACGGTGTGTCAATAACTATTAAAAAAGTATTTTTACTTTAGGGGTTGATATGCCAAAGAAAAAGCTAGGTATTAGGGAAATTCTGGCTCATAATTTGAAAGAAAACAGGCAAAAATGCGGTTTGACACAGGAAAAACTTGCTGAAAAGGCAGGAATTTCTTCAAATTACCTGTCTATGGTTGAGGTTTCTAAGAAATTTCCCACTCCGGAAATGCTGGACCGGCTTGCAAATGCCCTTGATATTGAAACTTTCCAGCTTTTTGATACTTCGGCCACTGCTGAAGGCGCATTATTACATTTAGAACTGTCAATAATTAACAGAATATCACTTGTCATTAAAGATACAATAAAAGAAACCATTTACGAAGAATATAAACACATTAAAAAAGAAAACAAATGATAATTCTATTTTTTCAATTACGCCTCATATTGCACATAACGTTCTAAATATCCGCGTTCGTCACCGCATGCTGAAAAGCGCGAAATCATATTTGACAGGGTCTTCGGGGTTAAATTCCCTTAAATTTTCTGTCAGTTCGATAACAGCTTTTTTGTCATTGGAGTTTCGTTTTAAAAGACCGTGTTTTCTGGCTGCCCGAGCTACATGGACGTCAAGCGGAATGTACAGATCGGCGGGTTTAATTTTTTTCCACAAGCCCATATCAACCTTGTCTTTGCGGACAAGCCAGCGAAGCGCAAGGTTGAGTTTTTTGCACGCGGAGCCGTTCTCGTTATTTGCGCCTGAGTTCGCGATGTGGATTGAGTAAGCGCCCCTGCCGGCTTTTGTCATCTCTTCGCGGAATAAAAAAAAGCCTTCCCAAACGTCAGAGGCGCCGGCAAACAAATTTTCAAGATTTCCGTATTTCACATAACAACGATGCAATCCGCGGCAGAAATAAATTAAATCGTCTGTAAAAAATGTGCGGTGAATGTTGCCTGAGCGTTTTCCGTCCGCGCCGCGCGCGCTTTTTTTTAATTTTTTCCAGCCGCCTGACATCACATAATCATAAGGGCTTGATCCAGTAAGGGCGAACATTTTTTCCGCGGAGTGCAGAATCATATCGCGCCTGCCCCACGCGATTGTTGCGGATAAAACCGCCGCAATTTCAATATCTTCGCGTTTTTTGTACCGGCGCGGAAACTGCACAGGGTCTTGCGCGATAAATTCTTTAGTGCAGGTTTTTTCGTACCAGTAATCAAGCTCTTTTTTCATTAAAAATTATTTTAATGGCTATATACGCGAATAGTTCGGAGCTTCCTGCGTTATCTGCACATCATGCGGATGGCTTTCGCGAAGGCCGGAAGCGGTTATTTTTACAAACTTCCTGTAATTTTTAAGCTCCGCGATATTCTTGCAGCCGCAGTATCCCATGCCTTTGCGAAGGCCCGCGATAAGCTGATTCATGTAAGATCGCAGCTCCCCCTTGTAGGGAACGCGTCCTTCAATGCCTTCGGGGACCGGCTCTTCATCTTTTCCAATCTGATAACGGTCGCCCGCGCCGTCTGCGATCGCGCCCATGCTTCCCATTCCGCGGTATTCCTTGTATATGCGCCCGTCAAAAATAATTTCGCTTCCCGGCGATTCTTTTAATCCCGCAAAAAGATTGCCAATCATTACGACGCTGGCTCCGGCTCCGATCGCTTTTGTAATATCGCCTGAAAATTTTATGCCGCCGTCCGCTATCACGGGGATGCCGGCCTTTACGGCTTCTTCTGCGCAGTCTAAAACCGCGCTGAACTGCGGAACGCCNATCCCCGCGACAACGCGCGTCGTGCAGATTGATCCCGGCCCTATGCCNACTTTTATCGCGTCGGCCCCCGCTTTAATTAAATTCTTTGTGCCNTCTTTTGTCGCNACATTTCCGCCGATAACCGGAATATCATAATTTTTTTTAATCTGCTTTACNGCGTCCATTACATTTTTTGTATCGCCGTGCGCGGTATCCATTACGACAAAATCAACTTTCGCTTTTATCAATAGCGGCATTCTTACTGTGTAATCCTGCGGCGAAACCGCGGCGCCTACGATCAGCCTTCCGTTTTTATCAACCGCGGCGCTTGGAAAGCTCTGCATCTTTTCCATATCGGTTACAGTGATCAGCCCTGTAAGTTTTCCTTCGCCGTCAACAACAGGAAGTTTTTCGATCCTGTACTGCCTGAAAATTTCACGCGCTTTTTCTACTGTAGTGTCTCCTGTCGCGACAAAGACTTCGCTTATCATTACATCGGTTACAGGAAGCGAATCATCGCGGCAAAAGCGAAGATCGCGGTTTGTTATAATTCCTTTTAATTTATCATCGCTGTCCACAACGGGGAAACCCGACACGCCGAATCTTTCGATTAACGCTTTAACATCCCTTATGTAGGAATTTTCAGAAATTGTGACAGGCGATTCAATTATCCAGTTTAAAAAACGCTTTACATTAGTTACCTGTTTTGCCTGTTCTTCAGGGCTTAAATTGCGGTGAATAACGCCCGCTCCGCCTTCAAGCGCGATCGCAATCGCGAATTTTTCTTCCGTGACGGTATCCATCGCCGCGGAAATTACAGGGACATTCAGATTAATGCCGCTGCATAAGACTGTCTTCGTATTGCAGTCTCTGGGCAGAATTTCCGAATACCCGGGAAGTAAAAGTACGTCGTCATAAGACAGACNTTCGCTGAACATTTTTTTCCTCCATACAAATCACATGATTTTTTGAATTTGATTTTATTAATGAATTTACTAAAAGTTNTAACGCGGATTTCCGGCAGGTTTTGTAATATATTACGAGCTTCCATATTCGATCATGGCATAAAAAAAAAATTGTGTCAATAGCGGAGAAGAAATTAAATTCATCATAAAACTTGATATAAAATTATTTTAATGTTAATATAACCACAGCGATTGAAAAACTCCACTGTAAGGCCTCTTTATAAAATATGTAAGGAGACGGAATGAAGCTTAAAATAAAATTAAGCATTATAGTGATTGGGATTGTGGCGGTTATTGTAACCGGGATTGCGTTACTGCTTCTGCGTGAAGCCACTAAAATCAGCATCAATTTGAGCATGGAAAATCTTACCCATATGCTTGAAAGAGAAACCGCGTACTGGAAGGGCAGAGAAGACGGACACGTNAGNGCGCTTAATACGCTTGGCGCGATTATGGAAGATTATGAAAATATTCCCGCGCAGGACAGGCGCAACCAGTTTGACAACATGCTGCGCGGGGCGCTGCTGGAAAATGACAGCTGGATTCTGACCTATTCGATTTGGAAACCTGACGCTCTTGACAACATGGACGCGCAGTACATAGGACGATCCGGTTCAAGCCCTACGGGACAATACGCGATGACTGTTACCAAAGAGACAGGCAGCATTACAACCCGCGCAAGCACCGATATTGAAAATACAATGGCTCACCTTAACGGCCCCGACGCGAAGAAGGACCGGTTTGATAATCCGGCCGCCAGAAACATTAACGGAAGAAACACCTTCGTATTAATAGTGCAGGTTCCGATTATTAATCCGCGCACCGGCGATGTTGTCGGAACTGTCGGCGCTCTTCTTGATATCGCCGTGATACAGCCGGAGCTTGAAAGAATCCTTAAAGCCAGCGACGATATTGTTTTAATGATAATGTATTCGAGTAACGGATTCATTCTCGGGCATTTCATTCCCGGCAGGGTGGGAAAAATGATGCTTGATGTCGATGTTGAAATCGGCAGCAACAGGCCCGCGATGTTTGAAGCGATTCAAAAAGGCGAAAAATTTAACGGACAGGCGTACGATCCGGGGCTTGGGACAAATATTATTTTTAANATGGATTCTTTCAGGCTTGCCAATTCAGATCAGACATGGTCGATACTTATCGGCTCTGCGGAATCGCACGTTCTTAAGGATGTAACTTCGATAACAAGATTCACTGTTATACTGGCAATTCTNGCCGTTCTTATCGGGGCTGTTATCACATATTTCGCGCTGCATTACATGACAAAGCCCGTTGTCAGCGTAACTCTTACGCTTAAGGATATTGCNGAAGGCGACGCNGATTTGACGCANGCGATAGTCTGCAAATCGCGCGACGAAGTCGGCGACCTTGTTAAATATTTTAACGAGATATTAAGACAAATCAGGGAACTTGTTATCCACATAAGAAACGAAGCGTCAGGGTTATCTGAAATCGGCGANGGTCTTTCCGCCGACATGAACGAAACAGCCGCNGCCATCAACGAAATTACAACAAACATCCAGAGCATAAAANCAAGAATAATTAACCAGAGCGCGAGCGTCAGCGAAACTCACGCGACAATGGATCAGGTGGTGGAAAACATAAGAAGNCTAANCGGGCATGTTGAAAATCAAAGCCACAATATAGCTATCGCTTCATCTTCCATNGAACAGATGGTCGCGAATACGCGTTCCGTTACNGAAACGCTTGTCAGGAATTCCGACAATGTAAANGCGCTGCGCGAAGCTTCCGAAGTCGGCCGCGCCGGGCTNCAGGAAGTGTCGTCTGACATTCAGGAAATCGCCCGCGAATCCGAAGGGCTGCTTGAGATCAACTCTGTTATGCAAAACATCGCAAGCCAGACNAATTTGCTTTCGATGAACGCNGCGATAGAAGCCGCGCACGCGGGCGAAGTCGGCAAAGGCTTCGCGGTTGTCGCNGATGAAATCCGCAAGCTTGCGGAAAATTCCAATGCGCAGTCNAAAACAATCGGATCGGTGCTTAAAAAAATCAANGANTCAATTGATAAAATCACGCATTCAACGGAGAATGTGCTTAACAAATTTGAAGCGATAGATTCAAGCGTTAACGTAGTAGTGCAGCAGGAAGAAAATATCCGCTCCGCAATGGAAGAACAGGAAGTCGGCAGCAAACAGATTCTTCAGGGTATAGCGAACGTTAACGAAATAACAGGTCAGGTGACAAGCGGCTCNCAGGAAATGCTTACGGGATCAAAAGAAGTAATCAGGGAAAGCGAAGCGCTGGAAAGGCAGACGCAGGAAATCGCTTCAGGCATCCATGAAATGGCGGAAGGAGCGGCGCATATCAATATCGCCGTTAACCACGTTAACGACTTAAGCGCCAAAAACCGCGAGAATATTATCCTTTTACAAAATGAAGTCGCGCGTTTTAAAGTGGAATAACGCG
>WQTB01000087.1 GCA_009786495.1 Treponema sp. | reverse complement strand
CAGTCAGAATGTCTGGAGACTTCAATCAAGGAGGATTGACGCTGTGGAAAGCCCCCGCTTTGCTTCGCAACCTGATATTCCAAAAAACAGAAAAAAAGTAGTATATCTTGATGATATTGCCTACAATCTGATTACGGTAAAAAAAGGTTTAAGTTCCAGTTACGAAGTATATCCAGCCGATTCCGCCGCCAAAATGTTTGAGATACTGGGAAAAATTACGCCGGATATTATACTGCTTGATGTTAACATGCCGGACGTTAACGGTTTTGACACAGTTAAAAAATTAAAGGAAGACGAACGCTATGCCGGTATACCGGTGGTTTTTTTAACAGGAAAAAGTTCCAAAGAAGACATTGTGAAGGGCCTAAGTCTTGGCGCGTCGGATTATATATTTAAACCTGTTACAGCTTCATGTTTAATAGAATGTATCGATAAAAACATTAATATTAAAAAACGTTTTGAATCCCTGGATGATAATGATGATGACGACAAGCCCGGTATTCTTATTGTTGATGATGTAAGCAGCGTATTAAGATCAGTTCAGTTCGCGCTGCATGATCAATACAAAGTTTATATGCTGTCAAAACCCGAAGATGTAATGGAATTTTTAAGAATTAAAAAACCTGAGCTGATTCTTCTTGATTATCTTATGCCCATGTTAACGGGGTTTGATCTTCTTCCCATGATTCGATCGCTGCCTGATTATAAAAACATTCCGATCATTATTATCACTACCGAAGGAACCCTTGATCATTTTAACGAAGCGAAGACGCTTGGCGCCACCGACTTTATTGTTAAACCTTTTATTGATAACGAACTTCAGGAAAAAATCGCCGAATATTTAGGCAAGTGAATAAATATAAAAAAACTTTGCCAGCTTTGAAACCCCCGCAAGTAATTTTTAATGAAGCTAAACTCTGGCGTTACAAAGCTTCAATTCCGCTTACTTCCAGAATAACTGCTCCCTGATCGTCTTTTACCTGCCCGCTGACATAAAGCGGCATCTGATCAAAAAGAAGTTTATTATACCTGTCATAAATCTGCGGAAAAATTACTGTCTCATACATGGCGGTTTCGTCTTCTAGGCTTAGAAAACTCATTGTAAGCCCGTCTTTTGTCCATACTTCTTTCTGGGTTACGGGCCAGCCGATTAAATGAACGCGGCGGTTTATATACCTGTCAATATGAACCGCCCTGATTCTGTTTTTTGCAGCTAACACTTTGTCTTTCCATAAAACAAGCGGGTGGGCTTTTCTGAGAAAACCGAGCGCGCCGTATTCTTCGCATAACGCGGAATAACCGGCTTTTGGCGCGGAACAGGGAGGCGGCGAAGATCGCGAAGCTGCGTCTGAAAATAATTCGCCGTTTGTTTCTCCGTTTTTTACGCCCGGTTTTCCAAGCAAATAACGGGCTTGCAGATAACGCGGCAGCCCGCCTGATATGCTGTCAAAAACCCCAGCGGGGCAGAGCGAAACAATATCATCGCGGGAAAGTTTAACGCGCTGTGAAAAATCATCGATGGATAAAAATTTTCCTTTTCTTTTGCGCTCTTCCATTATTAATTTTGCGCCGGATACCGAAAGCCCTTTAACCGGCATGAAGCCGATCACAACAGTTCTGTCTGTTCCGTAATAATGCCAGTTGGAAATATTTACGTCAGGCCCTTCCGTGGAAAGCCCCATCCGCCTGACTTCCGCGATATAGGCGTGGGGGCGGTAATATCCGCCCTGATTTGAAAGAACCGCCGCCATAAATTCCGCGGGGTGGTGAACGCGCAGATAAGCCGATTGAAAAGAAACCATCGCGTAACTTGCGCTGTGCGGTTTGCAAAATGAATATCCGTCAAATGAAAGCATCATAGCCCAGATTTCATTTATTGTTTTTTCGTCCACGCCGTTTTTCCGGCAGCCGCCGTAAAATTGTTTTTCGTATACTTTCAGTTTTTCGGAACCGGCTTTTTTCGCGATTATCTTGCGCAGTTTATCCGCGGAAACTTCGTCAAAGCCGGCGAGCGCGATCGCCGTTTTGCTTACGTCTTCCTGATAACATAAAATGCCGTAAGATTCATCGAGTATTTTTTTCAGGCGCGGGTGCAGCGGATCCCATTTTTTTCCCTTAAGGCGCCTTACATATTCGGAAATAAATTTATTTGCGGCGGGGCGTATTATGCTGGAATGAATGACGATATGATCAAAATCACCCGTGCCTGTTTTTTTCTGAAGCTGCCGCATCGCGGGGCTTTCGATGTAAAAAACGCCGATGCTGTCGCCCCTTGCCAGAGCTTCGATCGTCCGCGGATCATCTGCGGGCCGCCATGTATTTTGATCGATATGTATACCGTTATCTTCAAGATTTTTAAGCACGTCGCGTATAACAGCCAGCGACCTGTTGCCAAGCAGATCGATTTTTACAAAACCCGCGGCTTCGGTTCCTTCCTTTTCCCAGGCGAGAAGCGGAAAGCCTTCAAGCGATTTTTCGACCGGCGCGTAACGGTTTACGGGCTGCGGGGTGATTACGATGCCTCCGCAGTGCATTCCAAGCCCGCGCGGCAGGCCTTCGATTTTCGCGGCGATTTCGTATATTTCCCGCCAGAGCGGATCGATATTTTCTTCCTTTTCGCGAAGGTTGAATATTTTTTTTTCAAGGCGGGAAATCGCGGCGTCCGTAAACCCGTAAGCCTTGGCGGTTTCGCGTAACGCGGATCGCGAACGGAAAAAAATGTGATTCGCAACCCTTGCGCAGTGATCAGAGCCGAAATTTTCTATTACCGCTTTTATGATTTCGTCGCGCTCGTCCCACGCGAAATCAACATCGATATCGGGAGGATCAGGGCGCGCGGGATTTAAGAAACGTTCAAAGTAAAGGTTATACGCAATCGGATCGACATTCGTTATTCCAAGCGAGTATGAAACGATTGAAGCGGCTCCGGAGCCGCGCCCGCATGTTCCACCGCCTTTTGCGGCAGTCATCGAAACAATATCGTCCATGCGCAGAAAATAAGGGGCGAATCCCATTTTTTCGATTATTTCCAGCTCGTATTCAATGCGTTCAATTTCCATGTCGCCGAGTTCGCCGTAACGCGAAGCCGCCCCCGAATAAACCCTGCTTCTGAGATTGGCTTCCGGTTTTTCCCCGTATGAAGGAAAAATTAAACCGTCTGATATTTTATTAAAGCTACAGATTTCCGCGATTTCTTCCGTTCCCCTTGCGGCTTGCGGCCATGAATCAAGAAAGCTTTTAAGTTCGGTATTTGTTTTTAAAACGCCTTTTCCTTCCGCGATTGTATCGCAGGGGTCAAGGCTGCCTGTGGTTTTGTTGAGTCCGATTGCGCGTAACACCCTGTGAACGGCATAATCGGATTTTTCCAAAAAGGCGGACGCGTCAATAAAAGCGGCGGGAAGGTTCAGTTCTTTTTGAACGCCAAGAACGCTTAAATTGTCAGGCGTAACCGCGCAGTAAAGGCGTTTTGTTTTATCCGCGCCGCGCGAAAGTTCCCGCAGCGTTTCTTTGCTTGATGAAGCAAGAACAAGACCGGCGGAATCTTCGCGCAGCAGTGCCAAGGGATCGAATTTTTTTGTATCCCTGTTTCGTATTGAAAGTATTTCGCATAATCTGCTGAATCCGGCGCGGTTTTCCACAAAGCAATAAATGGAATGCTGAGTAAGTGCGGCTCCGATAACCGGACGGATATTGCGCTCGTTCGCCGCTTCCAGAAATGAATGAAGCCCGTACAGATTGTTCAGATCGCAGATTGAAACCGTCTTAACCCCGAAAGAAGCCGCCCTGTCAAGCAGCGCTTCGGGCTTNTGAACGCCGTAGNGAAATGAATAAGCCGAGATAAGTCCAAGCTTGATTTGCATATTTTTATTCGCATTTTTCAGAAATAATTAATTGCAGCTAACGCAAGCCCGCGGGTGACTTTGCCGGTTCCGTAGCGTTCCTGTATTGAATCGACCGCGTCCTGAAGCCTGCGGTTTTTTGTTTCTGTTTCCGGTTCGAATAAATCGGGTTCAAAACCCAGCGGCGTAAATCCTTCAAGGGAAAGGGAGACAGACCTTATTCTTATTCTGCGCGAAACTGTTTTCTTTAAAATTCTCTGCGCAGCGGAGACTATATCGCGGTCAAGTACGCAGGGGCGGCGCGGCTTTTCCTTTCCTTCCTCCTTTATTCCGTCCGAATAAAAAACGCTTAAACTGATTTCTGACGCCCCGAATTTGTTTCTGCGCATCTGAAGACCCGCGTGCCCCGCAAGGGAGATTATCGCTCCGCGCATGACAAGCTCGTCAATTACATCGTCCTGAAAATCGGCGCGGCTTTCGATAGCCCTGTTTGCCGTCATGACAGGGGAGTTGTCTATGCCAAGCGCGCTGTCCCGGAGCAGGATGCCTTTTTTCCCGAAAAGCGAAAGCGCTTCGCTGTCGGAAAGGCAGGCAAGTTCCCCGATTTCGGAAAAACCTGTTACGCGGATTGTTTTCATCAGCGAACGGCCAAGCCCCGGCAGCAGGGCAATGTCCTGATGCGAAAGAAAAGAAGCTTCATCCCCCGGGCGGATTTCGATAAGGCCTTCGGGGCGGATTGTCCTGCTTGCCACCTTGCAGACAAGTTTGCTTGTTCCGGTCGCGGCAGCCGCGGCGAAATTTATTTCATTCATGATTTCATTCTGAATGCGGCAGACGCAGTCGGGCGGAGAGCCGAAAAGCCGGCGCGTCCCCGTGATGTCAAAAAAGATGTTTCCGGCTCCGTCATTCTGCCACGATGGCGCATAACGGCTGATCACCTTTTCAAAAATATTGTTGACGTTCCGGCAGGCCGCGGGGTCAGGATCGATGACAGTCAGTTCTTTTACGAGCTTCTGCGCCGCGGCGATTGTCATTCCGTCTGTTATGCCTTCCTTCATGGCGGCGGGAGACACGCCGGCGGCTACAGCCTGCCCGCCTGTTTTTCCCGCGATTATGAAAGGCCGCTCTTTTAACGAAGGGGTTTTAAAGGCCGCTATCGCCGCGTGAAAATTAATAAAATTTATGTGAGCCAGGTTTTCTGTAGAGCAGGGAGTGAGGAGTGAGGAGTGAGGAATGGGGAATGAGGAGAGATTACTCATTATCGCGCAGTAATTCCTTCAAGACAAGGGCGTTCTTCACTGCCTGTCCCCTTGCGTGATTGTTAAAATAAACGAGTATTTTATCGGCTTTTACTACAATGCGTTTTATTCTTTCGGCGGCGGCTTTTAGTTCATCGTCTGAATAAAGATAATCGTACCTTGCGCGGCTGTCAGAACCCCACCATGTGTCCGCGTTCCGGCCGTGCAGGCGGAAGTACGCGACGGGAGAAGTGTGAACGTCAAGAACATGCGGCAGACCTTTCAAGTCCGGCGAGTCGGTGCTGACATAGGCGACTTCGCGCTTTTTCAGCTCTTCAATGACGCGGTTGCTGGTCCACTCGTTGTTCCGGAATTCCACGGCTGACGGGATGCCGCTGAATTCCGTCAGAACGTTCGCAAGGTGGCGGCGGTTACCGGNTTCGTAATGAAACGAAAAGGGAAANTGAAACAAAACGGCATCCAGTTTTCCTGATTCCCGCAGGGGTTCAATGGCGGCAATGTAGGTTTTCGCTTCATCCCGCCATTTATTGGGATCCACTTTGTGCGTTATGGTCTGGGGAACCTTTATCGAATAGGTGAGATTTCCGGCGTTCGGCGTCTGCAGCATCCTTTCAAGCTGCTGCGCGCTTGGCATTGTATAGTANGAAAAGTTCAGTTCGACCGTAGAAAAATTGCCGGCGTAAAAAGCCAGAAAATCTTCCTGTTTTGTCTTTGGAGGATAGAACGGNCCCACCCATTCATTGTAAGAATATCCGCTTGTTCCGATGCCGATTTTTCCCATACAATAATACTATACTATTGTATAGGCTTTGTCAATAGCTCACCCTANTAAATTTATAAAGTGCATGGCAAGCATGCAGATAAAAGTCAGGCAGAAACCAATTCCGGTAATAAGGTGATAAACATTTTTAAATCTGTTAAAACTGTAAAAACACATAATTGAAAGATATAAAAACATAATGGCAAGATAATCATAATTGAA
>WQTB01000086.1 GCA_009786495.1 Treponema sp. | reverse complement strand
CTTTTCCCGTAACGGAAATGAATTGATAAAGGAAGAATCTCAAGCGGACAGTCATTTATTTCACCGGCTGCCGCTTTCTGTGAAAGCTGACTTGCCGCCTGAAAACCGATTCGTATAAGACCGGATTCAAGGCGCGGAACAGTATCGGTAGAATAGGAAACCTGCCCTTCNGGAGCCAGAGCTAAAGGATACGGACCTTCAATAATAGCGCTGTAAATTTTCGCCATTCCTTTTGAATCCATTTTTGTATGATGTATCGGAATNGCTCCAAGTTTCGGCATGACAAGACGCGTAATCCAGCCTCCCCATCTTACAACTTCATAACCGTATACAAAAACCGCGTGAGGCCTTTTGTCAAATTTTATCTTTTNTTTGGCGGCGAGCGCTTTTAATCTGTAAAGGAAGAACCATGTTAAAAGCTGCGGCTCNCTTCCGTCAGGATGGCGGAAAGCGATAAGACAGCGGCTTTTTAAAGAAAGCGCTCTTGAAAAAACATCAAACAGTATTTCCTTGTTATGCGCAATTACTTTCGCCGNTCCTGTGAGCGTTAAAAGATAAGGTTTTACAAGTATAGATAAAATAAAAACTGCTAATTTTGAAATCTTCGGCGGCGCTGTTTTTACATCNGGCGAAGCGCTTATAACAGGCCGAGCGTAAGGCTTATACATAAAGTGAGAATAATACCCAAATTTTGATATGTCAAGAAAAAAAAGCAATGTGGAGTGAGGAGTGTGAAGTTAGGAATGAGGCTCGTTAAAAATGAATATTTCTTTTCTCATTCCACACTCTACACCCATCACCCCTCACTGTTCATTTTTATTCCGCTTTCGCGGGTTTTGAAGCCTTCGCGGATTTTTCCGCTTTCATTCCGGGGAATTCTCTTCCCGGGAAAATTTGCGTTCGAAGCTTAACTTCAAGCTCTTTTGAAAAATCGGGATGCTGCTCAAGATACTCTCTTGTGTTGTCCCTGCCCTGCCCGATTTTTTCTTCATTGTACGAATACCACGCGCCGCTTTTTTTGATAATCTCGTATTTGACAGCGCAATCCAAAAGACTGCCAGTCGCAGAAATTCCCTTGCCGAACATCAGCTCAAGTTCAGTTCTTCTGAAAGGCGGCGCGACTTTATTTTTTACTACTTTAACGCGCACCCTGTTTCCGATTGCGTCGGCGTCCTTACTCACTTCAATTGTTTCAGTTTTACGCACTTCAAGGCGGACAGACGAATAAAACTTCAGCGCGTTTCCGCCGGTTGTCGTTTCGGGGTTGCCGAAGAAAACGCCGATCTTCATTCTGATTTGGTTAATGAAGATTAGTATCGTCCTTGATTTGCCGATTGTAGCCGTCAGCTTGCGCAAAGCCTGGCTCATCAGCCGCGCCTGCGCTCCCATCTGCGCGTCGCCCATTTCACCTTCAATTTCCGACTGCGGAGTAAGCGCGGCGACAGAGTCGACAACAATAACGTCAACCGCTCCTGAGCGCACAAGGCTTTCGGTGATTTCCATTGCCTGCTCGCCGTTGTCAGGCTGACTGACCCAGAGCTCGTCAATGTTAACCCCCAAATTTTTTGCGTAAACGGGGTCTAAAGCATGTTCTGCGTCGATAAACGCCGCGTTCCCGCCGAGTTTCTGCGCTTCTGCGATTGCGTGGAGCGCAAGCGTCGTCTTTCCCGATGATTCAGGACCGAAAATTTCAATTATACGCCCCCGCGGATAACCGCCGATTCCAAGCGCTTCGTCGAGCATAATGGAACCTGAAGGAACTACTTCAATTCCTGAAGCCGCGTCGTGCGTCCCCAGTTTGATTAATGATCCCGCGCCGAATTGTTTTTCAATCTGCAGCCGGGCCGCTTCCAGGGCCTTCTGTTTTTCCTCGCTTGAAGCGTTAGGATTAACCCTGGTCTTTTCTGTCTCATTTGATTTTGCCATAAAAATCTCCTCCCCCTATATGGCGCACAAGCTGCGTGGCGCTTGCTCGAAATTAAAGCATTTTATCATTTTTTTAAAAATATGTCTATATATTACTACATAATTGTTTAGTATTTTGTCCGGTTATCCAAATGCACAGAAATAATTCATTCCGGCGTTTTATAAGCNCCTGTATTGATCTATTTTTATTANTATACATACTGATAATTATGAATCCTTTTATNATATGCTCGACAAGATCGATGCGNACATATGCTTCCCATGTAATTGAATTTTTATCAAAATATTTATGCTTTTCGCAGATTACGGATCAATTTAACGGCATCGATCTGCTTAATACCGATTTATTTGCCGACGGCGAAATGGAAGTNTCCGTTAATACGTCGATACGCGGCAGGGACGTNATTATTTTTTCATCGTGCGCAAGAAACGAAGCAGGCGTTGACGTCGAAGAAGCGAAGGTTGAATTGTATCACGCAACGGACGCGCTGATTCGCTGTCAGGCAAGGCGCATTATCATTTTTGAGCCNTTTATTTCATGCTCNAGATCAGACCGGACAACACGGCGCAGCTCNGTCGGTTTATGGGTTCATTTAAAAACNCTTTCCGCGCTTGGAGCGCGCCACATTGTCACCTTCCAGCTTCATTCTGATAAATCCAAAACAATGCTTGATCCTTCCTTATGCGCGATAGACGACATCCCCGCGCTNACNCTTTTAAAGAAATACCTTTGCGATACATACATCAAAACNTTATCAAGACTTGAAGGCGAAGTAAGAAACAACTGGGCATTCTGCTCCGTTGACGCAGGCGGCGAAAAGCTTGCGCGCGTTTTNGCAAACTCCTTCGGCGCGCCGCTCGTTGTCGCGCACAAGCAGCGCGATTATTCAAAATTGAACACAGTAGAATCCATCAATATTCTGTCAGCTGAACCTTTGGAAGGAAAAATCCTCTGGATAGTNGACGACATGATCGATACCGCAGGATCAGTTGAAAAATTAATCCGCACGCTTGCCTTGCTGAACCCNAAAGAAATTAACATAATTTCCGTTCACGCGCTTTTATCGCATCCCGCGGTTGACAAGCTTCAGGCGCTTTCCCGCGAAGGCCTTTTGCAGCGTACAATCGTAACGGATACAGTATGCTGTAACAATTTTATCAATGTCATTCCCGGTTTTGAAGTTGTTCCGTCCGCAGAACTCGCAGCCAAAATTATCAAAGCGATAATTAATAATGAATCCATGAGCAAGCTCCTCAGACCCTTTGACGCCGGCACTTATCTTAAAGATAAATAGGTTAATTTAAATATTCTTTGCGTTCGGCAGGACTCGCTTTTCATTCGGCAACATCCTGTTGCCTCATTACAAGCCGGGGTTTAGCTCTGCCGCCGCCATCCCTGGCGGCTTTTCCTTACGGCAGGCTAAACCCTTCAAGTCCTGCGAATTAAAAATTATTATTTATTTTGGCATTATATAAAAAATTCATTGCGTCCGGCAGAACTCGCTTTTCATTCGGCAACATCCTGTTGCCTCATTACAAGCCGGGGTTTAACCCTGCCGCCGCCATCCCTGGCGGCGGGTTAAACCCTTCGAGTCCTGCGAAATAAAAAATTATTATTATTTATTTTATATTACTAAAGAATTTCATTGCGTCCGGCAGGACTCGAACC
This sequence comes from Treponema sp., assembly GCA_009786495.1. The sequence goes on along the minus strand of WQTB01000086.1, from coordinate 2,557 downwards.
TGCTACCACCAGATTCGAAGTCTGGTACTCTATCCAGGTGAGCTACGAACGCTGATACTTAAAGGTGGATGACGGGTTTCTCGCCATCCATTCTGCAACATCCTGTTGCTTCATTATGGGTGGATGACGGGTCTCGAACCCGCGACGACAAGATCCACAATCTTGTACTCTACCCCTGAGCTACATCCACCATGCGTTTTATCAATATGAATAAAAACTATGTATGTGTCAAGTAAGCAAAGGTTTCTTAAAATCCGCGTCTTACAAAAGCATCATTAAAACCGATTGTTCTAAATCTTTGTAAAATTGCCGCGCTTTCACCCTGATTTAAAGGACCAATAAGAACACGGTATAAATTATCCGTATCTTTAAAAACTTTTGGGTTGTATCTTCTGTCAATTCTATCGATGGTATTTTCTACAAGTTCATAAGGCAGAGCCGCAAGCTGAACATAGTACTGTCCGTTTTCAAGCCGTGGTATTGCCTCGACAGAGAAAGACGGATCGGCTGTTACAGACGGAACCGGCGTTGTAATCACAGGCTGAGCAGTAACCGCGGGAGCCTGAGGTCTTTCATCAGAAACTATGTTTGGAATCAAATTATTAAGGTCTATACCGTAAATTGAATTCGGCGGCGGCTGTTCGCCTGCTTCTACAAGTGTGTACGAAGTATAAGTATCAACTTCAGGTTCATCTTTTGCAACGTGCTCTTCTTTAGGCAGTTCTTTCGGCTGCGCTTCTGCTATATATTCTTCTTCATTTAAGGGCAAAAGCAAAGGCGATTGCTCCGGTTCTTTTTCAACTATATATTCGGCAGGAACGTCCGCTTCAATTCTGTCAGAAACGTCCTTTATAACTTCATCGCGCGGCAGTTCAGTTAAATAAACAGGTGTATCTTTATTTATGTTTTCATGAAATTCTTCAGGATTATAATCGGGAACTACTTTTACAATTTCCGCTGACGGATACTCTTCATACCTTTTGGGAACGTCTTTTATAACTTCATCCTTGTCATAAAGAGCAGTATAAACAGGCTCTATTATTACAGGAGCATCTTCTGTAACAGGCACAGGTTCGTATACAACTTCGGTTATTTCTTCTTTTTTTTCAGGTTCGGCAATATACGGAGCGCTGTCCGTAAAAGGTCCATCTATAGGAGGAGTCCCGTTTGAAGGATCGGGAGTAATGTTATCTGCAATTACATTATCAGGAAACGGTTCAAGGGGTTCAATGTCAAATTTTGGAATATCAATTATGGTAAGCCTGCCGCTTCCGCCCCATTCAGGTTCATCTACAACATAACCGCGATCTGTAACATTATTCGGAACTGCGGGCGGAATCAGCGGAATTGTGTTTGAAAAATCGGGAACCTGCGCAGTCTGCGACGCAGGAGGCGGTACATCCGAAGGCGGCATATAGGGATCGCTTCCGTAAAGCTGCGCAAGAAGTTCTTCTTCAGAGATATAATAATCTGGATTACTGGGCGGCGTAAGGCTTTCTGAAAAACGTAGATATGCCATCGGATCCGAAGGCTGCAGCATTCTGACCCTGCTGATTGAACCTGAACGCATTCCAAGTATCTGCGCGACTTCAAGCGATACCATCGCAAGAAGACCGGGGCTGTCAAGGCCTTTTACTACAATCGCGTGAGTGCTTCTGTTGTTCTCGATATTTCTTATTTCAACTACCGTATGCGGCGGGAATGAGTTTGTCGCTACATAGCGTCCTGTTTCAGGGATTTCACCCGCGGGAGCGACAGCGGCGGCGCCTTCCCAGGGCGATGAAGCGGGAAGAAAAACCAAAGCAGTTATTAATAAAAATAAAAAACGCGTTTTCATAATTTACCCTCGCAGACGCCGTAATTTTATAGCGTCTTTATCAAAATAATTCCTATCCGTTAATTATTGGAACAAGAGATCTGACTATGACTTTTAAATCTTCATATTCATCCCTTATCGATCGGTACGTTTTTCCGGCAATCTGCCTTTCAAATAATTTTTCGTTTGTATGAACTTTGTAAACAAAGAACGTAATGTTCGCGGGAGACTGATAAACGTCAACATAATCAAGCTGCGCGATAACGATATACTCGATCCCCCAGTTTCTTGCTTCCATCATGCTGATCGAAGCGTACTGCATTACNTCACCCTGGGGCCTTGTTTCAAAACGCATTGTCGGAAAATTGCTAATGATATGCCCNGCGTCAAAGAAGACGTCCATAAAAGCGTTTTCCCACTGAACGGAATGTTCATTGTTTAACCTGTTNTCCGGAAGGCCGGTTTCTATCACATANAACGATACCATAGAAGCNGCGGCGCCGGCGTTCAGAAAAAAACTGAAAACNAAGGCTGGTAATAGGCATTTTTTCATTAATATTCCTCTTNATGAATTATCGGCATTTAAAATAAAGTTTCCAGTACTCTTTTCAAAATAACTGACAGGATCATATAATACTGNCAGATGAACTACTATGCTATACAGGTAAAATCACGAACTGAAGAAAAATTTTTGCGGCTTTTTAAGGCTTTGCATCCAGAAATAACCCTTCCTGTGCATTT
>WQTB01000085.1 GCA_009786495.1 Treponema sp. | reverse complement strand
TGGCTGCGCGTCAGGGCAAAACCATTTTTGCCGCTCCCCGCGAAATAGACCTGACCACAAAGATAAATTGTTTATATAAACATTTCATTATTTATTTCATGGTCAAGGCTATGCAGCGGATTCTTAGCAAAGGTTTTGCCCTGGCGTGCAGCCGCAGACGACTTTACCGCTTACTATTAATTTTTTATATGAGTTTTCAAAAAGTTTAATTCAAATAATACTTATATTCTTGTTAATGTGGCAAGCATAACAGCTTTAATTGTGTGCTTGCGGTTTTCCGCCTGATCCCAGGCTCTGCTCTGCGGGCCGTCGATTACATCGGCAGTAACTTCTTCGCCCTTTACGGCAGGAAGGCAGTGAAGGAAAATGCTGCCGCTTTTTCCCGTCATGTCCATCAGTTTCTGGTTCACCTGATAAGGGCCCAAAAGACGTTCCCGCTCTTCCTTTTTGTCTTCTTCGCCCATTGAAGTCCAGACATCGGTGTAAAGAGCGTCCGCGTTTTTTACCGCGTTAAGATCGTTTGTGACAATAATCACGGCGCCCGAGTTAGCTGCAATCGGAGCGAGTTTGTTTCTGAACTCGTCATCCGGGTACAGTTCCTGAGGCGTTACTATCGTAAAGTTGGTTCCAAGTTTCGCGCTGATCACCATAAGCGATCTTGCGACATTGTTGCGTCCGTCGCCTATGTAGCAAAGCGTCTTTCCCTTAACATCGCCGAAATTTTCTTCCAGCGTTAAAAAATCAGCGAGAGCCTGNGTCGGATGATAAAGNTCGGTCAGTCCGTTGTAAACCGGAACGCCAGAATACTTCGCGAGAATTTCCGCAGTTTCCTGTTTGAACCCGCGGAACTGGATCGCGCTGAACATTCTGCCAAGAACGCGCGCTGTGTCTTCAAGCGATTCTTTTACGCCAAGATGAATATCCGCGGTTGTTAAAAAAACCGGATGCCCGCCTTCTTCGCCGAAAGCGGTTTCAAACGCGCATCTTGTGCGGGTAGAGCGTTTTTCAAATAGAAGGGCAAGAGTTTTTCCTGTAAAACGCCTGTAAATCCTGCCTTTCTTTGAGTCTGTTTTTACTCTTTTTGCAATCTTCAGCAAATACCTGATTTCTTCAGGTGAAAAATCCAATAAAGTTAATAAAGAACGCCCAAATAATGAAAAAGACACATTAAACCTCCGTTTTTTATCATATTATTATTTTTTTTGTTATACTATATAGTATAATAAAATCTGGAATAATAATAGGGAGCGCTGTTAAATAAATGAAAATCCTGCCTAGCCGTCTTTTATATATTCAGGTGCTTTTTACAATGGCTTTCACGGCAATGGTTTTTTTAAGTTATCTTTTTACCCGCGATATTGTGCACAGTAACCTTGTGCGTAACGCCGAAGGCGTATTTTCGTTCGCGCAGAAACAGCTTGAATCCGATCTTTTTGAGCCAAGGGCGATGCTCAGCGGATTTTCCCAGACAGTGCGCAACATGATTATGCGCGGCGATAATTCCGACGCTGTAATCGATTACATGCACGACATGACAAATTATTTCCGCGCGGGCGGATCGCGCATAATGAGTTCCGTTACAATCTTCGGGCATTTTGACGCGTTCCCGAACCAGACATCCGAAGGCAGATTTTTATTTTTATCAAGCGGCGAAACTTTCCCTGAGGGTTATTACGCGCCGGACCGTCCCTGGTATAAACTTGCGGAAGGAAACTGCGGCCATGTTATCGAAACTCCTCCTTACGAAAGCATTCTGTCCGGCAAGACCGTTATCACCTACGCAAGATGCATTCATGATCACAATGATGTGCGCCTTGGCATTGTCGGTATGGAAGTATCCATCGGCGATATAGGAATGAATGTTATCAACACCGCGGCGGACAGCGGCGGTTACAGCATTGTTATAAGCCAGGAACATTCGGTTATTTTTCATTCCAATCCTGAATTTAACGGCATGAGCGTTACGGAAAATTCCATGCCGATATCGGCCTTTATCGATAACATGCGTTCAGGCGAAGGCGTAGTGGAAGGATCGATGGTAAACTGGAAAGGAGAAGCCTGCGTTGTTTTCATGCAGCAGCTTTCCAACGGCTGGCATCTCGCGCTTATCATGCCTGAAGGTCCGTTTTACCGGAGCATTAAAAACATGGCGATTACGCTTATTCTGCTCGGGTTTATTTTTGCGGCCGCTTTAATTGTCATATTGACCAGGATTGACGCCGCGAGAAACAAGTCCGATTTGGAAAGCAAGCACAAAAGCGCTTTCCTTGCGAACATGAGCCACGAAATCAGAACCCCGATGAACGCGATTATCGGAATGACAACAATCGGAAAAACATCGTCCGATATCGCAAGAAAGGATTTATGCTTCAGAAAAATCGAAGACGCTTCGAATCATCTGTTAGGTGTAATTAACGACATTCTTGATATGTCAAAAATAGAAGCTAATAAATTCGATTTGTCCCCTTCGGAGTTTAATTTTGAAAAAACCCTTCAGCGGATTGTAAACGTGGTAAATTTCCGCATAGATGAAAAGTTCCAAAAATTTTCTGTGCATATCGACAGAAAGATACCGCATAATTTAATCGGAGACGATCAGAGGCTTACTCAGGTTATTACCAATCTTTTAAGCAACGCGATCAAGTTTACCCCCGAGCGCGGATCAATCCAGCTTGATACGCATTTTGTGGAAGAAATTGATAATATCTGCACCATACAGGTTTCCGTAACCGACAACGGGATTGGAATGAATTACGAACAGCAAAAGCGCGTGTTCAGCTCTTTTGAACAGGCCGAGACAAGCACTACGCGCAAGTATGGCGGAACAGGGCTAGGGCTTCCGATTTCCAAAAATATAGTTGAACTTATGGGCGGCACATTATGGATGGTTTCGGAAATTGACAAGGGCTCGACTTTTTCTTTTACCGTCAAACTGAAAAGGGGAGAATCAAAGCATCTTGGGCTTTTGTCGCCGGATATTAATTTAGACAATGTGCGCGTAATGGTTGTAGATGACGACATGAACATCCTTGATTATTTTAAGGAAATTTCCAAAGAATTTAATTTGATATGCGACACTGCTTCTAGCGGAGAAGAAGCGATAAAACTTGTGGAACAAAACGGACATTACCATATTTATTTTATCGACTGGAAGATGCCGGGCATGGACGGAATACAGCTGACTTCTGAGTTAAAAGCGCATCACGAGCCGGCGAAATCCGTCGTTATAATGATAACCGCCGCCGAATGGGCTTCTGTCGAAACTGAAGCAAGGGGAGCCGGCGTTGACAAATTTCTTTCCAAGCCCCTGTTCCCTTCCTGCATAGCCAACGCGATAAACGAAGCGCTCGGAATCGATTATCATAAAATTGAAGAAACGCACAAGGAAAAAAATGTCGCGGGCGTTTTTTCCGGAAAGCACGTTTTAATAGTAGAAGATGTTGAAATAAACCGCGAAATTGTAATGACGCTTCTGGAACCGACAGGCGTTTTTCTTGACTGTGCGGAAAACGGACAGGAAGCTTTAAGGATTTTCAGCGAAACGCCTGAAAAATATGATCTGATTTTAATGGATGTCCAGATGCCTATAATGGACGGATATGAGTCGGCAAGCAGAATCAGGGCGTTAAATGTTCCGCAGGCCAAGACAATACCGATTGTCGCAATGACAGCTAACGTATTCAGGGAAGATATTGAAAGATGCCTTGAAGCCGGAATGAACAATCATATCGGCAAGCCTCTGGATTACAACGAAATGTTTGACAAACTGATGATTTATCTGCCAAAATCCAAAGAGCAGCCGTGAGTACAAGGCAAGATTAGTTATTTAATGCAGTAAATAATTTTAAAATATAAGGGGTGAAATTTATGAATGCTGATATATTAAAAAAAGCAAACGAATATATCGCAAAGGAAAAGGACGCGCATTTCAGGGATGAAGTTAAGGATCTTCTTTCCAAAGGAACAGACGAAGCTCAAAAAGAGCTTGCGGACCGTTTTTATCAGAATCTTGAATTCGGCACGGGCGGCCTTCGCGGAGTTATAGGCGGCGGCTACAACAGAATGAACACGTTCGTTGTAAAAAGCGCGACGCAGGGGCTTGCGTCCTATATTATTAAAACATTTCCGGAAAGGGCGGCGCTGTGCCCGTCATGTCCTGACTGCCTGAAAGCGGTAATCGCCTTTGACAGCCGCCATTATTCGGCGGAGTTCGCGGAGGCCTGCGCTCTTATATTTGCAGCTAACGGATTTAAAACGTATTTATTTTCATCTCTGCGCCCTACGCCGGAGNTGTCCTTCGCGATNCGTCATCTTGGCTGCGACACGGGCATCGTGGTAACTGCAAGCCACAATCCGCCGCAGTACAACGGGTACAAAGCGTACTGGAACGACGGCTCGCAGGTTGTGCCTCCGCATGATACAGGCATTATAGACGAAGTAAATTCTGTAATTGAAATAAAAGAAATGTCCCGCGATGAAGCTTTAAAAAAAGGACTCTTAACAATAATCGATAAAGAAGTTGACGAGCCTTATCAGGCGATGGTTAAAAAAAGCCTTTTCAGGCCGGATTTAATAAAAGAAAAAGCGGGCGAAGTAAAAATTGTTTACACGCCGCTTCACGGCACCGGCGCCCTGCATGTCGAAAAAGTTCTCGGCTCGCTTGGCCTTAATGTGATAACAGTGCCGGAACAGCGCGAAGGCAACGGCGATTTTCCGACAGTGGCGTTCCCCAATCCCGAAGAAGCCGCCGCGCTTGACATGGCGATAAAACTGGGCGCGAAAGAAAAAGCGGATGTCGTAATGGCAACCGATCCTGACGCCGACAGATTCGGCATCGCTGTCCCCGNGAATCAGCCTTCTTCGCAGACNGCAGGGTATAAACTTGTAACCGGAAACCAGATGGGCGTTTTGTTAGCTGACTATATTTTCCTGTCGCTGAAAGAGCTTGGAATAATGCCNAAAAAAGCCGCGATGGTGAATTCCATCGTAACAACTGGTATGCAGAAGGAAGTNGCGAAGCATTACGGCGCGCAGTGCTTTGANTGTCTTACAGGCTTCAAGTGGATCGCCGATGTTATGCGCAAATGGCAGAACGGNGAAGANGGAGCTTACGATTTTGTTTTCGGCACAGAAGAAAGCTACGGCTACCTTGTGGAAAAAGAAGTCCGCGACAAAGATGGAATTTCCGCCGCGGCGATGACAGCCGAAATGACGCTTTACTGGCGCGGAAAGGGAAAGAGCCTTCTAGATCGTCTAGATGAACTTTACATGATTTGCGGTTACTGGCAGGAGCTTGGGATTTCAAAATATTTCCAGGGTCCGCAGGGGCCTTCAATCATGAACGGCATAATGGAAGAGTACCGCAGGAATCCGCCGAAAACGCTTGGCGGCGTAGAAATTATAAGAGTGCGCGATATTAAAAACGGCGCCGACGGACTTCCGCCGAGCGATGTGCTTCAGTTCTTTTTAAAGGACGGCACTGTCGTGAGCGCGCGCCCAAGCGGCACAGAGCCAAAGATAAAATTTTACGCAAGCTGCCGCGCGCAAACAGGTTCCGCAGGGCTGGACGCCGCAAAAGCCGAAGCGGTGCGTAAGCTTGACGCGATTAAAAAAGACATACGCGCAGTGATAGGGGAGTAGGAGAACTGCAATGAAAAAATTTATTTTTATTTTATTAATCGTTCTATTTTGTTTTACCAGCTGTGCGACTTCCGCAAGCCGCGGGACTGCTTACACAAACATCGATGTTATAATCGGGCAGGGCAGCGAATGGGAATTAGCAGGGATTCTTACAATGCCTGAAGGCGGAATGCCGCGCGGCGGGTATCCCGCTGTTGTCATTGTACACGGTTCGGGGCCGNGCGACATGGACGGAACCGCGTTCGCGTATAAACCGTATCTTGATATCGCGGATTTTCTTTCGTCTAACGGAATCGCGGTTCTCCGCTACAACAAAAGAACATTGACGCACGGAGCAAAAATGGTAGGGGAACTCGGCGGCGCGCTGACAGTNTATGAAGAGACAATCGAAGACGCTGTACTCGCTTCCGCTTTGTTAAAGTCCAATCCGCGCATAAACGAAAATAAGGTGTTCATGATAGGACACAGCCTTGGCGGCATGCTGGCTCCGCGGATTCAGAACGCCGCTTCGCAGTCAGGGC
>WQTB01000084.1 GCA_009786495.1 Treponema sp. | reverse complement strand
GAGGCTTCGTAAATTTCTATACAGCATGACGGCTTCCGTTCTGTATCATTATTTAAAGCGTCCTGCCGGTTTATATTTTCTGCGGTCTTATTATACGCCGCNGCTTCCCTTTCTTCAAAACAGATTGCGCCTGTCGGACAAACAGGCAGNCAGTCCCCGAGCCCGTCGCAGTAATCATCGTGAACAAATTTGGCCTTCCCGTCTATCATCGCGATGGCGCCTTCATGACACGCTTTCGCGCAGAGACCGCATCCGTCGCATTTTTCGTCTGCTATTTTAATTATTTTCCTAATCATGAAAAAAACATAGCACATAACGTCAGGCTTATCAAATAAAAAATCGCGGGAAACAATGTTATTAATTATTTAAACCGGATTTCTGTAAAATCCTGCTAAACCAAACGATCGGTAGTCCTTGGATTTTTTAGGATAATAATATGAAAGCCGTACAGGTATAAATTTCAAGATTAGCATTCAGGTTATTGCCAATTTATTAAAATATATGTAAAATACAAAAAACGCGCCTTACAGCGCGCTTTGCCGGAGCCGGCGTGGTGGAATGGCAGACACTGGGGACTTAAAATCCCCTCCTAGCAATGGGGTATGAGTTCGAGTCTCATCGCCGGCAAACAATATAAACCTAATCCTCACATGCAATTCTTCCGATAATGAAACGGGGGTGTGCCATGAAAAAACCTGTAGTATTTTTAATTGCGATTTTAATGACAGCCGCGCTTTACGCGCAGACCGAGTCCGGCGTTAAATTTCATAATTTCACATGGGGAACAAGCATTGATATGTTCAGAGCGTCAATGGGAAACCCCGCGTTCATCGATAACTCAGGCTTGTTTCAGGCTCTTTTATACGAAAATGTTCTGATGGCAGGCCACCGCGCTTATATGGTCGCGTATTTTTCCGCAAGCGGGCTCGAAGGCGGAATGTATTATTTTGACAATCCCGACATTCTGGAAACGATGAAGTGCTACGATTCCGTACAAAAAGAACTGGTGGCGCATTTCGGCCCGACACCCCCTCCTCCAGCCGGACGCTACGAAGAAATTTTAAGGGAAATGCGGGTATATGAAACCTGCTGGATACTCCCAAGCGGATACATCCATTTGAAAGTTAACTTACGCAGCAGTGATCCTGTAACCCTTTGGATATCATTTCCCACGCTGACAGGAATCCTTGACGGTTAATTATCATAAGCCGGATATTTTTTAACGAATAACATCGATAGTTCCGCCGCCTACTACAATATCGCCGTCGTACATAACAGCCGCCTGCCCAGGCGTAATCGCGCGCTGCGGCGAGTTAAATTCAATATGAAGGCTGTCTTCGCCTGTCTGCTCCGCGACCGCGCCTTGAGCTTCCTGCAGGTACCGCGTTTTTACCGTTACGCGCAATGGCTTTTTTATTTCAGCGCAGGCAATAAGATTGATGTTATGCGCTGTAAGCGAGCCGCTGTACAGCTCCTGCTCAGGCGCTAAAGTAACAGTGTTATCCTGAACTGATTTGCGTGCGACATAAACGGGCGTGTTAGCTGCTACTCCGAGTCCGCGTCTTTGGCCTATTGTGTACCTTATAAGCCCTTTGTGCCTTCCTAAAAAATTTCCTTCCGTATCGATTATATCCCCGCATGGGTATGTTTTCCCTGTATAGCTTTCGATAAAACCCGCGTAATCACCGTCAGGCACAAAACAGATGTCCTGGCTCTCTTCTTTCGCGGCGTTTACAAAATTTTTATTCTCAGCAATTTTACGGACTTCGTTTTTTGAAAGAGCGCCGAGCGGAAAATATGATTTTTTAAGCTGCTGCTGCGTAAGACAGTAAAGCACATAACTTTGATCTTTTTTTTCATCAACGGCTTTTTGAAGAATGTACCGCCCGCTTGCGGAATCTTTTGATACGCGCGCGTAATGCCCTGTTACCAGAAGATCAAAATCAAGCTGACAGGCGCGAAGAAGGAGAGAATTAAATTTAATGCGGCGGTTACATTCAATGCAGGGATTGGGCGTCGCGCCCTGTTCGTATGTTTCAACAAAATGCTTGATCACATACTTGTCAAATTCTTCGCAAAAATTTAAGACATAGTGAGCCATGCCAAGGCCGAAGGCAACGTTCTTCGCGTCATTTACATCCGCAAGCGAACAGCATCCTGCGGAAATCCGCGGGTTTTCGCCGCCGTAAAGTTTCAGCGTAATCCCGATACACTGAAGACCCTGTTCAATGCAAAGAGCGGCGGCGACAGAGCTGTCAACGCCGCCCGACATGGCGCATACGGCGCGTGTTACCGCAGTTTCTTTGCACATAACAAGCGCATCTGTCAGAAATTAATAATTTTCCGCCCTGATCAGGAAGTAAGATTTCGGATGCCTGCATACAGGGCATTGCTCAGGCGCTTTTTTGCCGATGTTGATGTGTCCGCAGTTTGAACACTGCCAAACCTGATCGCCGTCGCGCGAGAACACGATTCCGCCAGAAATATTCGCAAGCAGTTTCCTGTAACGCTCTTCATGCTCTTTCTCAATTTTTCCTACCATTTCGAATAACGCGGCGATATTGCTAAATCCTTCTTCTTTCGCGGTTTTCGCGAAGCCCGCGTACATATCCGTCCATTCAAAATTTTCGCCTTCAGCGGCGGCTTTTAAATTCGCTGTTGTTACGGGAACATCATCGCCGTGAAGTAATTTAAACCAAATCTTGGCGTGTTCTTTTTCGTTTAGCGCGGTCTCGCGGAATATCGCGCCGATCTGCTGATATCCTTCCTTTTCCGCTTTTGAAGCGAAATACTGATATTTTACATGCGCCTGTGATTCACCCGCGAACGCTTCCATCAAATTTTTTTCTGTTTTTGAACCTTTTAATTCCGCCATTTTAAACTCCTATAAATTTCTTTCCGCCGTTTTTAAGGCGTATATAAAGCACATTATATAACGTGAAAAGCCGGCTAACAAGATTATTTTTCGTATTTTTCACTCAGCTTGCACATCCAGAACGAGAACGCGGCTCCGGCCGCAAACGTAATAACGCATGCTATTGTTCCAAGCTGCAGATAATTGTAATAACCTTCCGGCTGCTGCCATCCCGACGCGATTGCGCCGACCAGAACCGCCGAAGCAAGAACAAAACCAAGGATAACATGGAAGAATCCAAGATACGCTTTTTTTAGCAGGAACTCGACACCTTTGGAAAACGGAAGCACGCAGATAATCATGCTAAGCGCGAACGGAACCAGAACGGCGAAATTTAAATCCCTGTAAGAATTGATCATTTGATCATACAAACCGAACAGCACCAGAAAATTCGAAGAACTGAAACCGGGAATAAGCGCGATTAACGCGACAATTCCGCCTGATACAGCCGCCGTTACCGGGTTTAATATAATTTGCCCAAAAACCCATCCGCCGGAAAATAATAAAATAAACACAGCGGAAAAAAATGCAGCTAACAAAATGATAATATGCCGCGGCTTTCTCTTTTTTATTACAGCGTCTTCATCTGATGCCGGCTGCGGATCAATTTTTACAGGCTCGGCTGACGACCTTCGCCAGAGATCGGGCATTGTTCCGATAATCGCGCCGACAAAAAACCACAATACGGGCGTTTTATAATTTTCTAGCAGAAAACTCATCGGATGCGAAATCATATAAATGCCGAGCAGTCCGCCAATCCCGACCGGAAGAAAAAATAAAAAATTCTTTATAAAACCTTTTGTTATATTGGCAAGAAAGCCGATTATTCTTTCGTACAAACCGAAGACAACGGAAAGCGCCGCGCCGCTGATTCCGGGAAGAACAAAATCCATTCCCATCGCCGCGCCTTTAAAAAATCTTAAAACAATATTGACTAATTTATTTCCCATGCCAATCACCATAACGAAGACGGATAAATCCCCGCCGCTGTCATATCTTCAATTTTTTTTACCGCGGCTTCCCTGTCTTCCCTGTATGTAACGCCGAACCAGTCTGAATTTGCAGATAACGCCTTTACTTTATTTTTTTTCTGCCTGATAAAATGATCGACGGCTTTGGGAATATAACATTCGCTTTTAATATGCACTTTCATGTCCGCGGCAAAAGATTTTAGGAATAAATCAAAATATTTTTTAAACTCATGAATTATTTCCGGCTGAAAACCCCAGAAATTCATTGAAACAGGCGTATCGGGGGCAAGCTCCCTGATACTGCCGTCCGACGCGGTGTTAATTATGCGCCCGTTTTTCTTCCCGATTGCGGTAAGTTCATCGACGCTTACAAGATAGCCGCCTGCAACTTCGCAGACGCCGCGCGCCACAGTTCCCTGCGGACTCAGCGTTTTTTCAAGAAGGTAGGGAACTATCGCCGATGTACCCGCTTCCGGGTTTCGCAAGATAATCAGCCATTACCGCGAATGATTCCCTTCCGTAAAAATCATCCGCGTTGATCACGGTGAAAGGCGCGTCAATTTTTTCCGCCGCGCATAAAAGCGCGTGAGCTGTTCCCCACGGCTTGGTGCGCCCTGCTTCCTGCGCTGCGCTGAAAATATCTGGCGGAATCAGCGTTTCAGAATCCTGAAACGCAAGCTCATATTTTATTTTTGATCCCATCCTTTTAAGAACAAGATCGTTAAAATCATTTTCGATATCATGGCGAATGATAAAAATGATTTTTTCAAATCCCGATTTTACAGCGTCGAATACTGAATAATCAAGAAGCGCTTCGCCGTTTTTCCCGATTTTATCCATCTGTTTAAGCCCGCCGTAACGGCTTCCGATACCCGCTGCAAGTACAGCCAAAATGGACCTTTCATTTTTGCTCCTGATTTATTCTAACATAATTAACTACAATAAAATCATTATAACTGACCGTATCCGCCTTCTTCCAATTATCGCCTATTTCTGGAAAAAAAGCATCGCCTTCGCACTGCCCCGCGACCACGGTAAGATCGATTTTATCCGCAAAGGCCAGCGTTTGTCTGTAAATCGACTCGCCGCCGCAGATAAAAATCTTTTTATGATCTTTACAAAATTCCAGAGCGTCAGGAATTGATTCAAAAATTTTAATATTATCTGTATCGCCGCTGCTTTGCGCGGACTCTTTTAATTTCATGGTTTTTGAAATAATTATATTTAAACGCCCCGGCAGCGGTTTTTTAGGAAGGGATTCCCATGTCTTCCTGCCCATTACACAGGGGTGACCCGTCGTTATTTCTTTAAAACGCGCGAGATTTCCTTTTACATTAAACGGCATCGCGTTGTCTTTGCCGATAACGCGGTTTTCCGCCATCGCCGCGATTATAATTATTTCGCTCATTATTACACCGCTATCTCAAATTTTATCGCGGGATANGGATCGTAATTTTCGATAACAGTATCACCGTAATGCCAGTCAAATATCGATGAAAATTTTTCTGTTTTTATGCGCGGCAGCGCTCTTGGTTCGCGCAGAAGCTGAAGGGAAATAGCGTTAATATGATTGATATAAATGTGCGTGTCGCCGAGAAACCCTATAAGCTTGCCTTCGCCAAGCCCCGCTTCTTTCGCAAGAAGGTGAAGAAGGCAGCCGTAACTCGCGATATTAAATGGAAGGCCTAGAGCCGTATCGACAGAACGCTGGTTCCAGAGCAGATTTAATTTGTCATTAATTACCGTTACCTGAAAAGAATAATGGCAGGGCGGAAGAGCCATCCGCGGAATATCTGCGGGATTCCACGCGCTTACAATCATGCGCCTATTGCCGGGATCCGTTTTAAGCGTTTTTACAAGCTGCGTTAGCTGATCAACACCCTGCCCTTCAGGCTGACTGTTATGCGAAACGTACTTCGCGCCGAAATTGCGCCACTGCCAGCCGTAAACAGGGCCAAGCTCGCGCTCTGACAGCATTTTGGATTTTGTTCTTTCATCAACCCCGTACGGGACAATATCGGGGCTGCACCATTCGTCCCAGATATGATTATTTTGATTTATTAACCACTGTTTGTCGGTGATTCCGTTAATAAAAAATTCAAGCTCGGACGNGACAAGGCGGAAAGGCACTTTTTTTGTCGTGAGCAGCGGAAACCCGCAAGCCATGTCATGCTCAAACATTGCCCCTGCCATTGTAAGCGCGTCTGTGCCTGTGCGGTTTTTTTTTCTGAATCCGCCGTCAAGGATTTTTTGAACTATATCAAGGTACGCTTTCATGCTGGATAAAGAATAACATATTACAAAAAGAAAATTAACTAACAAT
>WQTB01000083.1 GCA_009786495.1 Treponema sp. | reverse complement strand
GTGATTTTTTCGACTTCCCTGTAACCCGGAATTATACCGCCCGAAGCATTAATAAAATTTTTTAATAAAAGCAGGTTGTGTTTTGAATCCGCGCAAAAATCAAGCCTGTGGCAGCGAAGATCAATAGTTGAAATTTCAGCTTCGATATCGAAGGCGTTAATATCTTTTTGAATAACAGAAAAAAGTATATCCCGCGTAACTTTTTGATCTCCGCTGTCGCCTGCGATTTTCGCAAGTATAGCGGC
The DNA here is from genome assembly GCA_009786495.1 of Treponema sp. Next base: position 5,964 of record WQTB01000083.1, on the reverse strand, counting down.
TGTTCCCGGCGAAAGGATTTCAGGCGCAAGCCCGTAAGGCCAGCCGTCGGCGTAAGAATATTCTGATGCGTAACGGATATGTCTTTCCGCGATTAATCCAGCAAGAGACGGATCAAGGAAAGGGCAGTCCGCGAAGGCAAAATAGGCAAGATCATAGCCTGTTTGCAATTCGGCGATTTTTTCAAGCAGACTTTTTTTTGTCCATGAATCCCTTTTTTCAATCTCTATGCCTTCAAGACCGGAAAAATCCATGTTTGAACCGGCAAGAAGAACTTTTTTTCCTGCGCCGGGGAACCTTGAAGCTTGTTCAAGAGCCGTTTTAAAAGAGTTTTTACCGTCAATAAGACTCTCAAACGCATAACCGGACATGTTAGCGCCGAATAAAATCAAAATCGCATTCATACTTTAATAAAATATCGGCTTTTTATATGTCTATTGTGAATAAAAGCGCGGTTACTCCAAAAGGGTGATATCATCATATCTTCCAAGTATATTCCAGTAGGTATATCCGCCGATGCCGGCTTCGCGCATGCCTTCGATCTGGCGGCGGACATAATCCTTATTGTAGTATTGCCTGTCGTATGAAACATTGAGATAAAAAGCCTGCGCCCAGGGACGGATTATTGTCTGACCTCTTGCAATGCGATCATTGCGTAAAGTGCCGGTATAGTAAATCCGCCAAGGACGAAGTTCCGCCGGGGCCTGGGCAAAAAACCACTGTTCCCAATGGCTAGGGTAATACATCGGGCAGATTACATCAACCCAGGGAGCAAGAAGCTCTACATCCTGTCCTGTACGCGCGCTTGTACGGTAAAATCCGTTTGAACCGTATATATCAATTGAAATCGGCGCTTTTACCCGCGGGCGGATATGGCGTAAAAATGAAAGGATTGCGCTTTCCATGTCCATACCGGTATCCTGCCAGCGGTAACGTGCATCGCTCAAGTTCGTGCCGTCTGTGGGGAAGCGTATATAATCAAATTGAATTTCGTCAAAACCCCTGCGGCAAAGCTCTTCCGATATCATCGCGATATATTCCCAAACTTCTTCCGAATACGGATCAACCCAGCGTTCGTTGTTAGACGCAACCCACGGGATATTGTTTCTGTCCCACACCGAATACCTGCCGCTTCCGTTTGCCGCAAGCACGCTGTCTTTAAACGCTACAATTCGGGCGACAGTGTAAATGCCCTTCTGTTTCATTTCCGCAAGAAAAGGATCGATATCAACAGGGCGGAAAACCCTGCCTTTGGAAACTACATCGCTATTCTGCGGCGTAAAACGCAGCCTTCCGTCTTCATCCTTCATGTCGATGGTAATCATGTTAAGGCCCGCTTTTTTCATCAGATCGATATAACTGTCAAGCCTGTTTCTGTCCAGCGCGATTTCAACAGGCAGATAAATCCCTTCCCTGTTAGCTGCAATTTCAGCGGAAATGTCCCTTGGTTCCTTTAAAAGCCACAATTCGCTTAATAATATTTTTTGCGAAGCGGACGGAGCGTCATCTATTATTATGCAATTTGGTTTTAATCCCGAAGGAAGCGAATTTATAATCGATGTGATTTCAGGCTGTTCTTTCATGTGTCCGTTAAAATCAAGGTATGCTGTGTGTCCTTCATATAAAAAATAAAGGCCGTCATTATCAGGATAAAGCGAATCAACCGTGCCGAATCTGCTTTGATCGGACCAGAGAAGATTGAACGCTTTCGCGTTCCAGTCAAGTTTGTAAATTCGTCTTTTAAATGTCTGCGAAACATATATTTCATGGGACGATGACAATTCATTTTGCATAACAACAATATCCGAAACTTCATCAGAAGAACTGGTAGTTTCTAGAAGCTCAAGCCCCTGTTGAAGGCGCGTCCATCTTGCTCCTGCGGTATCTGGCTGAATGTAATGAACGCCGTTTGTGCTGTGCGACATAAATATCGTCAGCTCGGGAAGAAAGGCCGAAGCTACAGCTTTTATTCCGTGCGCGGTGTAAGGATGCGCGGCAAGAGCTGTCCATGACTGTCCCTGATTGCGTGTCAGATAAATGCGCTCGCTTGTCGTGCACACCATTATGTCGGGATTTGACGGATTTACTTCTAAATCCTTCAAATCCTGCATTATATTTACAAATGACTTTTGCCCGTTTTCATAAATCTTGATTGTTTTAACAGGAAGGCCCTGATTGCGTTTCTCCCAGTTTATTAAATCATGCGAAACCAGAATGCCTTCCCCCGATAGCATCGCCCACGATTCTTTTTCGCCGGGTATTGATATAATTTTTTTAACAGAACCGCCTGTCCATAAAGCCTTAGTATTTCCAAAGGAGCTTACGGCGAAAAGACCTTCGTTTGTTCCTGCGTATATCAGCCATTCTTCTATCAATGGTACCCCGGATTTTTCTTCCATGACAAAATCAGCGTTATTTGCCGCGCCGCCTGAAACATTAAAAACATCGTTTTTAACTTCCGCTATTTTACAAGCGCTTAACATAAAAACTATTAATAAATAAAAAGCCAAATTTTTTAATTTTTTGCACATAATATTTACAAACTCCTTCCAAGCAGTTTAATTCGCGCGAAAACATAATCGAGGCTGCTCTCATTAAGAATAGCGCGGCAATAAGGTTTATTAATTATATTTTCGATCTTATAACCGCCTCTTGTTACGAATTTTTTATTTTTTCCTTCTTCAAACCAGTAGATTAACGCGATTTTTTCGTTTGTTATTTCGATTGCGTCAAGTCCTTTTTTGTTTAAGGTGCAGCCGGAATTAAAAAGACAAGGAACTAAAAGCTCGTCTCCGTAGAGGCTNTGGCGCAGTACGTCGCGCCGTTCACTGCGTTTCAGTTTTCCAAGTTCTCCGCGCANAGCNTTNACTTCGTTTTCGATACGGACGCGGTCGCCGCCTGAGGAAGCGGGGTAGTCCTGGCACAATCTTTCAATTTCAAACTTGATATAATCGAACCTGCCAAGCGATTCAAATAACGCTCTGTGGGTATGTCCTATAATCGAAAGGCAGTTGTTTTTTATGGAAAAAGCATACGCTTCTTTTTCTATGTGAAAACGTTTGTGCGGGCTACGCGCGTCAGAGATATTTTTTATGCCGAACGGCTTTAAAAAAATTTTTGTAAGCAGTCCGAAAAACCTGTTAAACTTCATGTAAATCGCGGACAATTGATGCCCGTGAAAAACATACGCGGGAACAACGCTTGTATTGATTTTTACAACTGTATGAATTTTATACGGATAGGACGCGTGCGATTTTGATAGGAGTTCATCGTCATGATTTCCCGCGATTTTGTAAAGGCGGTTTGAACTGGCGAACAGGCTGAATACCTTGAAAAGGTTCGGCCATTTTTCACGGATGTAATCAAGCGGATAACGCTGCAGCTCTTCGATATCGCCGTTTAGTATCAGAAACCAGCCGTTTTTGTAATAATATTCTTCCAGTATACATGTAAGCATTTCGCCGTTGTAGGAAAGATCGTCGCGCTTGCCTGTTCCCATGTGGAGATCGCTGATTATAAGGACTTTTCCGCCGCCTGAAATATCAAGTATCGAATCTTCCGGAAACTCGCCTTTTGATATGCTGTCGATGAAATATCTTGAATTCACTGGGCCTTCGAGGACTTGCCTTTCATGTCTCGACCTCCTGTCTCGATATTACAGGCCGGNCCGCTCGCTGGCGGCGTACATCNTGTACGCCTTACGCTGCGCGCGCTCGCGCCCTTCAAGTCCTCAATTGATTTTAAATGAGAAACTTCATCCGCATGACATTTAATTAATGGGCCTTCGAGGACTTGAACCTCGGACCTACAGATTATGAGTCTGCAGCTCTAACCGACTGAGCTAAAGGCCCCCCTTTCCTTTACTTTTTACTTAATTTGATTAAATTTGTCAAGACGGTGTATAATTAGGTTATGTTTAATCTCATGCAGCCTTTNAAAAANATAATGTATAATCTGGGATTTTTCGCAAGAACNGTTTTCGGCGTNGGCAATTTTATACGGAATTCGCAGGCGTCGTTCAAAATATTGATTATGCAGATTCTTTTTACATTTGTNCATGCTCTTGGAATTACAACTCTTCTGGCGCTTGCNTTGGGAGCGGCTGTCAATCTGATAGGCGTTTCATTTTTAACGATGTTAAATCAGCAGCANCTGATGTACGTGCTTTTAATCATGATGATAACAAGGGAGTTAGGTCCGCTCCTTACGGCTTTTATTGTAATTGCGCGTTCNGCTACNGCAATAGCGACGGAAATCGCCGGTATGGTAATTTCGCATGAAGTTGAAGCGTATATTTCTGTCGGCGTAGATCCGATAGAACATCTGGCAGTTCCGCGTTTTCTGGGAGTGACAATATCGCTGGTTCTTTTAAATATTTATTTTTCNGTGTTCGGCCTTGCAGGATCATACATAATTGTGCAGATGTTCAATTCAACGCCGATGTCGTTNTACTTTACAAACCTGCTTCAGCATTTACAGGTAAGCGATATTCTTATTTCAATCACAAAAAGCGTCGCAAACGGCGCGATAATCTCCATTGTCGCCGTGGTTCAGGGGTTTTCCGTTGAAAGAGCCAGCACCGAAGTTCCCGTGGCAGGTCTCAGGGCAGTGAGCAGCGCTTTCATTCTTTGCATAGTAGTAAATGTCCTGTTATCAGTGTTATACTATATTCTGTTGGCATAATGGCAGCTATAATCGAGTTAAAAAACGTCAGTTTCTCGGCTCAGGATGAACGTAAAATTGTTCAGGATGTTTCGGTCGATTTTACAGCCGGAAAAATTACGGGNATTGTAGGGCCTTCAGGCGGCGGTAAAAGCACTATCTTAAAAATATCGGCAGGGCTTNTGGTTCCTGATATCGGNGAAGTGTACTTTAACGGGAAAAACATTTTGCAAATGAACCGGAGCGAAAACCTTGATTTCCGCCGCCAAAGCGCGTTTGTGTTTCAGGATTCCGCGCTNTGGGCGAATCAGGATTTATTCCAGATACTTGAACTNCCGCTGCGTATTCACTATCCGAAGATGGATAAAAAAGAGCGGGTAAAACGCATAAAAGAAGTGGCGGAACTTGCCGGTTACAAGAAGGATTTATATATCCGTCCTTCGCGCCTTTCCATGGGCGAACANAAATTGATAGGATTTGCCAGGGCGATGCTTTGCAGTCCCACTCTNTTGTTTCTTGACGAATGGGTAGAATCACTTGACGAAACTTCNGCGGAAACGCTTATCAATATCGTAAGGCGAAGGCAAAGGGAAGGAGCGTCGGTAATTTTTGTGTGCCATGACATGCGCATTATTATTGATTTAGCCGATTATATAATAGTGGTTACAGACGGACAGGTGACAGCGAATGCGCCNAAAGAAATGCTAATCGGCGATTTATTNATGAATGATTTTTTAAAAGTGGGGATTGCGTCATGATTTCCTGTTTTAAAGCGCGCCTTTTTTGCCGCGAAGCTGCGTGGTTATCATGAAATTTTCAATTCGTCATGCCGATAAAATCGTCGGCTTTTTTATNATACTTGCCCTTGCNATACTGATTCTGGTTTTCTTTTTAATAGGTTCAAACCAGCGNTGGTTTGCGCGTGACGTGCAGTATAGAACATATTTTTCATCTGCATCGGGNATAAGCGCGAATATGGCTATACTTTATAAAGGTTTTACTATCGGTCATGTAAAAAAAGTCAATCTTGTAAAAAATTACGAATATAATGATGAAACTATATATGGCGACTTTGTAGAAATTACATTTACAATTTTTGAAGAATATGTGGAAAGAGTTANANAAGGTTCTCTTGTAGAATTGCAAAGCAGTCCAATCCCCGGGCTTGGCGGCGGTTTCATTTTCCATCCCGGCAATGGTCCNGGAGATATAAATCCAAATGAAATTATTCCGGAAATAAATTCTCAGGAAGGAAAACAGATCAAACAGGATGGTACAGCGAATGTTTCAGCGTCAAGCGACAG
>WQTB01000082.1 GCA_009786495.1 Treponema sp. | reverse complement strand
GGTCTTGTAAACGGCGCAAGACAGACAGTAAGAACGCTTCATTCAATGTCGGAAAAATATAATCTTCCGTGGCACAGGGTGATACGCTCGGACGGAAAAATTGCGCTGAAAGACAGCGGAAAGGCATTGCAGATAACGCTTTTAAAAGCGGAAGGCGTGGAAGTATCAAAAGACGGCAGGGTTGATATCGATAAATACCGGTGGCGGTAATTTTAGTAAAAAAAAGTAAGGACGTTTAAATTTTAGCATAAATATTTCTAATAAAAAAAATCATTTTTTTTCTTTTTCCTATTGACAATAGCGTTAATACTGCCTATACTGTATATAGTGTTCATATCTTACAGGCTGGCTGTAAGAAAGGAGGCAGGTTATAAAAATAATTATTTCAAACCGATCCGGCGTCCCCATCTATGAACAGATAAAAGAGCAGGTAAAAACCGCGATTTTTGAAGGGAATTTACGTGAAAATGACCTTCTTCCGTCGATACGGCAGCTAGCCCGCGATCTTAAAATCAGCGTGATTACAACAACGCGCGCTTACGCTGATCTTGAGCAGGAGGGATTTATCGCGAATGTACAGGGAAAGGGCTGTTATGTCCTTGCGCGAAATAAGGAACTGGCAAAGGAGAATGCGATGCACAGAATAGAAAACGCTATAATCGAGGCAATCGCCGCGGCGAAAGCGGAAAAAATTTCTAAAAAAACAGTGATAGAAAGATTAAACATGTTATGGGAGGCTGAAGATGAATAATATTCTTGAGGTNCGATCTATCCGTAAAAACTATAATACATTTACGTTAAATGATGTGTCTTTTGACGTGCCGAAAGGTTATATCACCGGTTTTATCGGNCCGAACGGCGCGGGTAAAACAACAACGCTTAAATCGATACTCGGCGTTATTAACATAGACGGCGGTGAAATAAAGCTGTTAGGTGATAACAGCATAGACATTCAAAGCGATCAAATCGGCATTGTGATGGATTATCCTCTTTACGCCGATGAATGGTCGATTAACGACGTTCAAAAAGCGATATCGCCTTTCTATAAAAAATGGGATAAAAATAAATTCGCGCAGTATCTAAAACAATTTAATCTTGAACCAAAAAAGAAAGTAAAAGAGCTTTCGCGCGGAATGAAAGTAAAGCTTCAGATTTCCGCGGCGCTCTGTCATGACGCGAAACTTTTAATTCTTGACGAGCCTACAAGCGGCCTTGATCCTGTCGCGCGGGATGAAATCTGCGATCTGCTTCGCGCGTTTATTTCCGATGAAGATCACAGCATTATTTTTTCAACTCACATAACAACAGACCTTGAAAAAACCGCGGATTTTATCACTTTTATTTTAAACGGAAANATTGTATACACAGGCACTAAAGATGATTTACTGCAAAAATACGCGCGTGTCGCAGGCGGCATTGAAGATTTAAATGAAGATCAAAANAAACTTGTAATCGGTTACCGTCAGCACAGCGCTGGATTTGAAGGCATGACAGAAACATCGAACGCCGGAAAGTTTCCTTCAAATGTTTTAACGGAAGAAATCAGCCTTGATGAAATTATCATTTTTATGAATAAAGGAGCGAAAATAAATGAATAAGCTGACAGCTTTTATAAAGCTTGATTTTTTTACAATCAAACCATATTTTACATTTAAGAGCATATTGATATATGCNGTGATTGCTGTTTTTCTTTCGATAACTTCGATAAATATTTTTTCCGCTGTCGGTTTTGGATTGATGATGGGAACAATGTTTATAGGATATCCGTTTGCGATTGGCGAGAAAAGCAATATGGACGCTCTTTACGCGACGCTTTCTGTTAACAGAAAAACGGTAGTAATCGGAAGATACGCTTTTACATTAATTCTTAATTTATGCATAATTATTTTATTAACTACTCTTGCGGCTATCGGTTTATTTGCCGTGAATCCTGCCGGTTTTATAACAAGTTTACAAACGGAATTTGATTTTATTATTATTCTTGTTTTCTGCGCCTTTTCGATCTTAATGCAGTCAATTCAGCTTCCTGTTTACTTTAAACTTGGTTATTCAAAGGCGAAATTTTTATCGGTGCTGCCTATCGCGATAATTTTAGCAGGTTACTTTGCGTTTACCGCGTTTTTTAATGTGGAAAGCGCAGTATCTTTATTCTTTATTGATTTAATAGGAAGCGGATTATTGATTCCTTTATCAATAATGATATTGATCTTTATTGTGTTAAGTTCTGTATGTTTGTCCATGCGTTTTTATATAAAACGCGAATTTTAATTTCTAGCGAAGGGCTATTGTATTAAAAGATTCGTATAATTTGCATTAGGCTAACGCATACGCAATATACGCATTGCGTTTAACACTGCAAGAAGCGATACGCCGACATCGGCAAAGACGGCTTCCCACATTGTCGCGACGCCTGCAGCGCCTAACGCAAGGAATACAACTTTAACGCAAAGCGTAAAGACAATGTTCTGCCTTACAATTTTACCTGTAAAGCGGGATATATCGATTGCTTTTGCGAGCTTTGAAGGCTCGTCTGTCATTAAAACAACATCGGCGGCTTCGATCGCGGCATCGCTTCCAAGCGCGCCCATCGCGATACCGATGTCCGCAATCGCAAGAGACGGCGCGTCATTTATGCCGTCTCCTGCAAAAGCTAACTTGCCGGTTTTAAGCTGCGCTTTAATTTTTTCCGTTATCTGAACTTTTTCATGCGGCAAAAGCCCTCCGTACGCTTCGTCAAGTAATAGATCATCAGCGATTGCTTTTGCGATTAAAGGATTATCACCTGATAACATAACTGTTTTTTTTACGCCTCTTTCTTTAAGCGAGGCGATCGCGGCGCGGCTGTCAGGTTTTATTTCGTCAGAAATTGTGATACAGCCAGCGAACNCGCCGTCATAGGATACATATACTTTTGTGCCGTTTCTATTTGATTCTTCAAAAAGTATTCCGTTTTTTTCCATCAGGATATTGTTCCCCGCAAGTATAATTTTTCCGTTTAATTTAACGCTTATGCCAAATCCCGCAAGCTCTGTGTATTCGCTTAAGTTTTCCTTTTGAATTTCTTTGCCTGATGCAAATTCATTCATGACAGATAACGCAATCGGGTGATTCGAAAAACATTCGGCGAAGGCCGCAAGTTCTAATACTGCGTCTTTGCTGAAACTTCCTGCGCTTTGAACGTCCGTAACTTTAAACACGCCTTTTGTTAATGTGCCTGTCTTGTCAAAGATCACTGTATCAAGGCGGCTGAAGGCTTCAAGATAATTGCCGCCTTTTATTAAGATTCCGTTTTTGGCGGCTTTGCCGATCCCTGCGAAAAATCCCATCGGGATCGAAAGAACCAAAGCGCACGGACACGAAATGACAAGAAACACAAGCGCGCGGTAAAGCCAGTCTTTTAAACCTTCGCCAAATAATAAAAACGGAATTAATACAAGTAAAGCCGCTATAATTACAACGATGGGAGTATAGATACGCGCGAACTTTGTTATAAAATTTTCTGTTTGTGCTTTTTTGTCCGCGGAATTTTCAACAAGGCTAATAATTTTTGATACTGTCGATTCAGTGAAAACTTTAGTAACTTCAATTTTAATTAATCCGTTTATGTTGACGCAACCTGATAAAACCGCGTCTTTTTCTTTCGCTTTGCGCGGAACTGATTCGCCCGTTAAAGCAGACGCGTCTATCATTGATGTTCCTTCAATTACAATTCCGTCTAACGGGATTTTTTCGCCGGGTTTTACAATGATTATTTCGCCTGCGGCAACTGACTCAGGCGCGGCCCTGATTACTTCGCCGTTTCTAAAAACATTCGCGTAATCAGGTCTTATGTCCATTAAATCTGTAATTGATTTCTTGGATTTTTCGACAGCTTTTTCCTGAAAATATTCGCCTGTCTGATAAAAAAGCATAACNCCCGCCGCTTCGGGAGCTTCGCCTATTATTAAAGCTCCGGTTGTAGCGATGCTCATTAAAAAATTTTCATCAAAAACCCGGCCTTTAATAATATTTTTCAAAGCTTTAAGGATTATATCAAAACCAAGCAGAATGTAAGCGCATAGGAAAAAAATAAAAGAAAGAAAATTGTCGTTTAATAAATTATTTAAAATAAATCCTGTTATTATTAAGGCGGCTCCGGCTAAAAGCCTTATCATATTTGTTTTATCGTTAAATTCGATGTTTAATTTTTTCATAAATCATTATTCCTTTATGTGCTCGAATCCTTTTTCAAAAATGTCTTTTACATGGCTGTCCGCAAGCGAGTAGTAGACAATTTTGCCCTGTTTTTCATACCTGACTAAGTTGGAAAGACGCAAAAGTTTTAACTGATGTGAAATCGCGGATTTTGTCATTCCAAGAAGGACTGCAAGATCGCAGACGCACATCACATTGCAAGAAAGAGCCCAGAGTATTCTTACCCTTGTGCTGTCGGAAAACATATTGTAAAGGACCGCAAGGTCAATAAAATCCTTGTGTTTAGGCATTTGTGTTTTTACCCTTTTTACGACNTCCTCGTGGATAACNNCGCAGTCGCAGGAAAATTGCTCTGATTTGTCTTTCTTTTTCATATATCCGCCTTCATAACAATTTAATAGTTGAAAAATTGTTCAACTATTAANATAATAAGGTTTCCGCAGGTTTTTGTCAACATGANTTANAAATAAATTTGCATAATACCGTTTAATAATCTATTCTATATATTAATGGAAACAGGAAGTTACAGCTTGAATGAAGGCGTCCCNGAAAAACGGGGGAAATTTAAAATATACGCTGATTATTGCATCATGTCCTGCATCTGTTTAATNTTCATAATTACAGCATTTTGTTTTAATACGCCCGCGCAGATTTTTGACGGTTTACTAAAAATCCATATGTCAAGAAGNGTTTTAATCACTGATTACATAAAACTCGCGGGTCTTGGAGCCGCGTTTATAAANTCGGCGATTTTGGTCATTTTGAATTTAATCCTTCTTGTCGCTGTAAAACGCGAACCTAACGGCAAAGTAATGGCGTCGCTTTTTCTGACTATCGGCTTTTCACTGTTCGGAAAAAATCTTTTTAATACACTGCCGATAGTCGCGGGCGTCTGGCTTTACGGAAAAATTTTTAAAAGAAAATTCCATGACATGATAATCTTCGCCATGATAAGCACGACAATCGCGCCGATTGTAAGCGAAGTCGCTTTTCTGGATGAAAATTTGACAATATTAAAATTCATCGCGTCATACAGCATCGGCGTTTTCGCGGGATTTATTTTCCCCGTTATCGCCGATTACGTAAAAGTGATGCACAACCATTACTGTCTTTACAACGGCGGAATAGCAGGCGGATTTATCGCGACAATGTTCGCGGGTTTTTTAAGAAGCATCGGAATCGAAATTGTGCCTGAAAACATATGGGATACTGAACACACCTTTATTCTTTCCGTTATTATTTATTCAATCGCCGCCGCCATGATAATTTACGGAATCGCGACTGATAAACCAAAGAACGCCTTTGTAAAATTCAAGCGGCTTTTAATGGAACATGATCCTGATGACTGTGATTATCTTATTAAATATCATAACACGTGTTATATTAACATAGGCATTATGTGCATTGTTTCGACTACCGTAATGCTTGTGCTGGGAATACCGATTAACGGTCCTGTTTCAGGCGGAATTTTTACAGTATCCGGGTTCGCAGCCTGCGGAAAACATTTGCGTAACGCGGCTCCGATTATCGCAGGCAGCATCACCGCGGTTTTTCTTAATCATCTTGAGCCTGACGCTTCTGTAAATACGCTTGCGATTTTATTTTCGACAGGGCTCGCGCCGATTGCGGGAAGATACGGATGGCACTGGGGGATCATAACAGGTTTTCTGCATGTTTCAGTTGCGGTGTTTATAGGTGACATTAACGGAGGCTTGAATCTTTACAACAATGGTTTTGCCGGAAGTTTCATAGCTGTGCTGATTCTTCCCATAATTTTAATTTTTCAGACATTATATTCAAATTTAAAAAAACGGGGAAATAATGAAACAAAACCTTGACAACGCGCAGTTGGGNAGGCGCGCGCAGATAATAAGAACAGCTTCGCTTACAGCGCTTTTTGGAAATACATTTCTTGCGGCTGTTAAAATAGGAACAGGTCTTTATTCAGGAAGCCTTGCAGTTGTAGGCGACGGCATCGATTCATCTGTGGACGTGCTGATTGCTGTAATGTCGCTGGTTGTCGCGCGGATAATTTCAAGACCTGCTGATATTTCGCATCCCTGGGGGCACGGAAGAGCGGAAACTGTAGCTAC
>WQTB01000081.1 GCA_009786495.1 Treponema sp. | reverse complement strand
AAAAAAGTGATGAACTATAAGCCGGGTTCTGTCTCAGACTGCAAAAGCCGTCTGAGGCTGCCATCTGTCTAAAACAGCCGTTTCCGGCTGTCTTTTGCAGTCTACCTGCGCTTAACCTGCGGGCAGCAGGCATAAAACATATGTTTTATACGCGCTGTTTGACTTTGCTCCTGATGAGGTTTGCCAATTTCCAACTTCGCTGGAAATTGGCTTTGAGTTTTACCTGCGGTAAAACTCATGCCATCATCCATAAAAGTTGTATTTTTCCGCAAGCGTTGCCGCTTGCGAGGCGGGCTCTTACCCCGCCATTTCACCCTTACCTTGCATCCGGCGCCTAATTCAAAAAATGTGAATATCCTTCCAAATTTTACATTTTTTTATTAAAGAACGATGTTATCTGTTTCATGCAATTAGGCGCCGGATGCCGGGCGGTATACTTTCTGTTGCGCTGTCTGTTACAGTCTATTGCACTGTACCCGGGNGTTACCCGGCATCATGCCCTGCGGAGCCCGGACTTTCCTCTTGATTTAACAAGCGGCAGCCGCGTTCATCACTTTAAAGATAATATCAATTAAATTGGCTATTTTCAAGTTATTTTTGATAATTTTTCCATATTTCATTGACACATAATAGAAATTTCTGTAGTATTCACATCAGAAACGATGCTTGATAACAGACCATTAACCCGGTATGGGCGGCAGATATATTTACTCAAAAGAATGCGTACATTTGGAATTGTTTTTNTCTCNATTTTNATCGTTGCGGCGGCGGTTTTATTAATTACCCGCTTAAGAAGCAATGTTAGAAATGAAAGACANGAATTATTACAGGTTTGGGAGCAGGGTAATTATGAAAGCGCGTATGAAATCAGCAAGGCAGGGCTTTTATTAAAGCCTATAGATTATTTTCTGCTTACAGTTCATGGTTTTTCGGCGTATCAGATTGGCATTTCGCAGATTAACAATCAAAATATGATGAGCTTCATAAACGAAAGCATTTATTCGTTAAGAAANGCGCTTCTTCAGAAAGAATCGGCAAAAGACGGCAGNGTTTATTATGTTCTCGGCAAGGCATACCGGTATAAGGGCACAGAGTACGCCGATTTAACAGTAAAATATNTGAATATCGCAAGCGATCTTTCATATGAAGCGTCCGATATTCCCGAATATCTGGGGCTCGCGTACGCCGACTACGGCGATTACAGGAGCAGCGTTGACGCGTTTTTCCTCGCCTTCGATCCGAATAAGCCGCCGTCAGACAGCCTTCTGCTTGCGATAGCGCGATCGTATATGGCAATGGGCGAATACAATACAGCGTTCGGTTACCTTCAAAGGTGCGTGGACATATCGCCTGATTCAAAATCTGTTTTTAATTCCCGCATGTTGTTAGCTGAAATATACAACATTACAAATGATTATGATAACGCAGAACTGCAATATATGAATATTTTGAGTGAAACAGGAGAAAACGCAGAAGTGCGTTTTCAGTTAGGTGAATTGTATAACATGAAAGGCGATACAACAAGGGCAAGAGCAGAATGGAGAACGGCATACAGGTTGGATCCTTCTCACGCTAAAGCAAGAGCCCGTCTTAATATATAAAAGGAGAATACCATGTTTGGGGGAATGTCGTCAGATTTTGGCATCGATTTAGGAACTTGTAATACCCTTATCTACATCAAAGGAAAAGGCATTGTATTAAACGAGCCTTCAGTTGTCGCGGTTGAACGCGGGACAAAAAGAATTGTCGCTGTAGGCGCCGACGCGAAAAGAATGCTCTGGAAAACGCCTGAAAATATTATTGCGATAAGGCCGATGCGCGACGGCGTTATCGCCGATATTGAATCCACGGAAAAAATGATCCGCTGTTTTATTGACCGCGTCTTTCCGCGTTATCGTTTTGTAAAACCCAGAATGGTAATCGGCGTTCCGTCTTGCATCACAGAAGTTGAAAGACGCGCGGTTGAAGAAAGCGCGTACAAATCAGGCGCAAGGGAAGTGCGCGTAATCGAAGAAAGCCTTGCGGCAGCCATCGGCGCGGATATTCCAATCAGGGAACCCGCAGGCCACATGATCCTTGACATCGGCGGCGGTACAACGGAGATTTCTGTTATCTCATTAGGCGGCATGGTAGTAACAAGCGCAATCCGTATCGGGGGCGATGAATTTGACGATTCAATCATAAAACATATAAGAAGCGTTCATAATCTTATAATCGGAGAGTACATGGCGGAGCGTCTTAAAATCGAAATCGGAAACGCGACGCCCGATAAAACAATCGACAAAATGGAAGTAAAAGGCAATGACGCGATTACAGGGCTTCCGCGGCGGCTTGAAGTTGATTCAGTGGAAGTAAGGGAAGCCCTGCGCGATCCGATAACGCAGATAATAGACGAGATTAAAACCGTTCTTGGCAAAACCCCGCCTGAGCTTGCCGCTGATATTGTAGACAGGGGAATTGTCATGACAGGCGGCGGTTCGCTTTTAAAAGGGCTTGATAAACTCATTGTAAAAGAAACAGGAGTGCCTGCGATTATTGCGGAGCAGCCTGAAATCTGCGTTGCCCTTGGAGCGGGCAAGTACTACGATTATATAAAAGGCGCGGACCTTACCAAAAATATCTATGATAGATTAAACGGATAATATCATGCCGCGCCGGTTCTTTGGTATGCATTCAGGAAAACGCAGCGGAAAATCAGGCTCCCAGATAAATTCGTCCTTACTCGTTTTTATTATTCTTGTTATCGCGTCTTCTGTGCTGCTTTTACTGTCTACAAGAGATTTTATTTTCGGCGTTAAAAATGTAGGGCTTTCGATCTTCTCCGGCATCAGGGGAGGAATTTATGAAGTTAACTCGTTTGTTTCGCGGACAATACTGTCAATCAGCGAACTTGCCACGTTAAGACAGGAGCACGCGAATCTTTTAACGCAGCTGGATCGCTACGAAGAACTTGAACGCAGCAATGCAGAAATTTTTCAGGAAAACATCCGGCTAAAAGAACAGCTTGATTTTGCGAAAACCCTCCGCTACAGAAATATTCCGGCGCAAATTTCAGGAAGGGACCCCGATAATCTTTTTTCCGCGTTTGTGATTAACAAGGGCAGCTATTCTGGAGTTTCGAATAACATGGCGGTTGTCGCGTGGCAGAACGGCACGCAGGCGCTTGTCGGAAAAGTGATTCAAACAGGCATACTGGAAAGTCTTGTAATGCCCGTATTTGATATAAATTCACAGGTAGCCGCAAGGTTTTCAGTATCGCGTTTTGAAGGTATCGTTGAAGGGCAGGGTACGCCGGAAGCGCCGCTTTTATTGCGTTTTGTTCCAAGAAGGGCAAGGGATGAAATCAATATAGGCGATATAATCATTACAAGCGGGATGGGGGGAATTTTTCCGCAGGGAATAAATGTCGGTCGTGTCAGCGGAATAAATACGCCAAGATATGAAACAACGCTGGAAGTTGAAATAGTGCCGATGATTGATTTTTCAAGACTGGAATATGTTTTTATTATGGAAGCAGAGATACAGGATTTGCTTTCCGAACAGGATTAATTAATGATAAGAAGCATAATATGGACTGTCGTTTTTTGCATCATTGCCGCGATTTTACAATCCGCGGTTCTTTATAAAATATCGTTTCTTGAAATAAAACCCGACCTTGCCTTGTGTATTCTGGTTTTTTCGGCTTACGTTAACGGTACAATGATCGGCCAGGTTTCGGGTTTTTTATCAGGGCTTTTTTATGATTTTCTTTCAGCGGCTCCGCTCGGGATGAACTGCCTTATAAGAACCATTACAGGCGCTTTGGCGGGAATCTTTAAAGGCCAGTTTTTTCTTGATGTTATTTTTATGCCAGTGATTCTCTGCGTGCTTGCCACATTGTTAAAAGCCGCAGTCACTCTGGTTTTGCACCTTGTTATGGGATCGGCTGTTCCGTCCGTTTCATTTACAACTCCCGGATTCTGGATTGAGCTTGGCATTAACGCGCTAAGCGCTCCTTTATTGTTTTTTCTTTTGAAAAAATTTAAACCNATAATGGCGGGAAGAAGCTAGTATGACNGACAAACAGGGAACGCGCATAATCATTTTCAGGGTGCTTCTTTTTCTGGTTTTTTTTATATACTCGGCAAGGCTTTTCAGNATGCAGATTCTTTCNGGCGACATTTATCTTATGCGCGCGCAGGATATTTCAAGAAGAACATATTCAATACCAACGCAAAGGGGAGAAATATACGACAGGACTTTTACTAACCCGCTTGTGATAAACAGGGATTCATTCGCGGTTACCATAACNCCCGCCGAAGTTCCGCGCGGCAGCATAGACAGCGTTATCGCATCTGTTTCAGAAATTTTAAACATCCCCNCAAGTGATATANTTTCGCGTCTTCCGAATCAATATCTGCAGCTTTACCAGCCTGTCGAAATTGCGTCTAACGTATCGTTTACGGCTGTCGCGGCTCTTGCGGAAAGAAAAAACACGCTGCCNGGCATTTCCTGGTATATAAAATCCGTGCGCAATTATGTNAGCGTGGGAAGCCTGTCNCATATTTTGGGCTATGTCGGCGATATTACCCGCGACGAGCTNACNGCCCTTTATAACCAGGGTTATCAAATGGGCGATATGATCGGTAAATCCGGCATTGAAAAGCAGTACGACGAACTGCTTCGCGGAAAAATCGGATGGGAAACAAGAACTGTCGATTCAAGGGGAAGGCGCATAACAGGAAGCGAAAGCGTAACGCGGGAACTGCCTGAAATGGGAAAAAATCTTGTGCTTACGATAGACGCGGAACTTCAAAAACTTGTAGAAAAAGCAATTGGTCCGCAGAACGGAGCCGCTGTTGTCATAAAACCCGCAACCGGCGAAATTCTCGCAATGGTTTCTTACCCCTGGTATGATCCCAATATTTTTACAGACGGCGTTTCNTCCGAAATCCGCGCGCTTATGGAAAATCCGTCAAATCCGTTTTTAAACCGNGCGATTCANTCGAGTTATCCCCCCGCGTCAACATTCAAAATAATAATGTCGACTGCGATTCTTGCAGATAACGTTTTCCCCGTAGATCAGACAATCCTTTGCACAGGCGTTATGAATTACGGCGGCAGAAACTGGCAGTGCCACCTTCATTCAGGGCATGGAAGATTAAACCTTACAAGGGCGCTGGGTTATTCCTGTAATATTTACTACATGACGGTCGGACGCGATTACGTTACTGCGGACAGAATTGTCAGATTTGCAAGGGATTACGGATACGATCAGCTGACAGGAATTGATCTTCCCGGCGAAATTTCAGGTTTGATTCCGACGTCCCAGTGGAAGGAAAGACGATATCACGAAGCATGGATGTTAGGCGACACCATGAATATGTCCATCGGGCAGAGTTACACTCTTGTTACCCCGCTGCAGATGAGCTGTATGCTCAGCATGGCCGTAAACGGCGGAATAATGTACAAACCCTTTGTATTGAAAGAAGTCCGCGATCCTTCAACAAACGCAATTGTTAGCGCTACGCAGCCAGAAATAATCCGCAAAAGCGAAGTGCCGCCTTCCGTTTATGAAGCGCTGCGCCAGGATTTAAGAAGCGTTGTTACTGCAGGAAACGCCCAGTATCCCCTGAATATCAGAACAGTGCAAATTGCGGGAAAATCCGGCACCGCGGAAATNGGCGCGAACGATCGCTGGCATTCATGGTTTACGGCATACGCTCCCTACAACAGCACTAACCCNGAAGATCAAATAGTTGTAACTGTAATTATTGAAGCGTCTACCACCCAGGTATGGAGAGCGTCGGCTGCCTGCGCGATAATCTTTCAGGCGTATTTCGGAAATCAAACCTACGATGAAGCGATAAGGTTTTTGGGTTTCCAGTATATGTTATAATCCGGAAATTATATGAAGATAAAAGATATTCTTGGAATTGATTATTTGCTGCTGCTTCCCGTTTTGCTGCTTCTTGTTATGGGAATACTTTTTATTTATTCGTCAGGAATGACATCGGAAGGCGTTGTAACTTCCGATGAATATTCAAGGCAGATTGTCTGGGCATCCGCTGGTCTTCTTGCCGCGATTATTCTTTCGTATATAAATTACAGAAGATTCTACAATTTTGCCNTTTACATATATGTCATTTCGCTTGTGCTTCTTGCCTATACGCTGATATTCGGTTATGTAATTTCAAGCGCGTCAAGATGGCTCAGAATCGGGTCTGTCGGAATCCAGATGTCCGAGTTTGTAAAAATTTCTGTTATCATTTTGCTTGCGCGTTTTCTTGCGGACACAGATCGCAAAAGGGAATCATTTTCGCGTTTTTTTATAAGCTGC
>WQTB01000080.1 GCA_009786495.1 Treponema sp. | reverse complement strand
GGAATATATAGCGCCGAAAATTGGCTTGAATTTTTCAACCGGTAAATCCGGCGGAGGAATTTTTGAATTAGGTTTTTATAAATCTTTAAACATGATAATCGCATACCGGTTTGTTTTTTAACACAATTATCCCTTCACTTATAACTGACCATTAAATTTTGCATATTTTTTAGATTAACTAACTTATATACTAAACCGATTACAAAAAAAATGTTATCTGATTTGGCTTTAGGAAAAGGGAAAACCTATGATACAATTGCTGACCTAAAAAACTAATGCGTTGTTTGAATATAACCGACCCTATTTAACCCGGACAAATTTGATATGATAGCCTTCATTTTGTCGCTTGCATTTTTAGACACATTTGAATATTTGTTAATAAATTCAGACAAATATTTGTGNTTTTTATAAGACTTTGAAAACTCTATAAATCTATTTCTGGTCTTTATATCACAATGAACCAAAGCCACAGCGATATCCTCTGTTTTTGCTTCAATAAATATATCTCCTAAATATGGGTCTGGTAATTGCTTCAAGCGCTCCCATTTATCAAGATATATATTTTCATCCATTATTTGGTTATTTTGATTTTTTATAGGTCTACCTAGGAGAGTTTTAATGAGATTTATTAAAATCATATCAACCTCCATATAAGATTAACCCATAAATAATATCAGAATCAAGCCGCCTTCCTAACACATTGTTTCAGCACCGTATCAAACGCACCAGAGCCACAATGGTTTTGTCGGAAGCACATCTCGTCGATATAACCCTGCATATGTTGAATACTGTAATTATGATGTGTCCCAATATATTGCCGTTTTATTAAGCTCCAAAAACTCTCGATATTGTTGGTGTGTATTCCGTTCCCTGCGCTATGTTGTTTTATGAGTAACTTCGATTTCCCGACCCAATTGATAACTTGAAATTCATTTGTAAGCGTTCAGAACCAAGTGGATGTGGCATACTTTGTCCCGTTTTCTGTCTTTATATACTTTGATGGTTTATTTGAAGGGTTATATCAGACTGGGAATTTTTATATGTGGTCAGTTATACGTGAAGGGATAATTTCGTTTATTGACAAACATAAAAAGAATAAATATAATGATATAAAGGAGAAGTGTATGAAAAAGGTATTTATTATAATAATTCTTTCGGTTTTGAGTATTAATGTACATGCTCAATTTAATCCTGATTATATTGACTGGGTATTTCTAGATAATATGCCTCTTCGAGAATATAATGAATTTGCGGGAAACAGAGTCACTATTTCAAGAGAATTACGCCAGGCGATCTCAGCTTTAACCAATACTACAAGGTTTGATATAGAAGAACTATTTCAAATATCTGATGTATACGGAAATGAAACTAGAGATGATGATCATTTTTGGGAATACGTTCTTAGAAATTACGAGAATATTATTAATGCAAGATTATCAGCCGGTGATGTAAATATGTTTATTGTTCCGANAATGTATTTCAGCGATGTAGACATCACAGCGGGATATTTTCTGGTGTCACGTTACAATGGCGGCAATCTGAATGACAGCAATTCATTCAGAATATTTTTATATTATTATCAAATTCAATGGTATTGATATAATTGAATCTCTTCTTCGCCTGACATGTACCAAATACTCCGTTCGGCACGAATAACTGGTATATTAAAAAGTACCACGAACCTAGACATGCAGGTTCGTGGTTTTTTTTATTAAGCTGATGTTTGATCTTCTTTTTTTTCAGGCAGAATTTTGTTTAGAACAATTCCCACAATAGCGGCAAGAGCAAGAGGCGAAAGCGACAAAGTTAATGTCTCATTTATAACCCAGGCAGGCTGTGCTCCGCCAAGTGCAAGTACCATGATTACCGCGAAGATAAAAAGGTTTCTCGGCTGTTTAAAATCCACTTTGTTTTCTACAAGATTTCTAGCGCCGACAGAAGCTATCATTCCAAAAAGGACAATGGAAATACCGCCTATAACAGAGCCCGGTATTGTAGAGATTACCGCGCTTAGTTTAGGAAACACACTTAACAGTATCGCAAAACAGGCGGCTATTCGCATAACAATAGGATTATAAACTTTTGTTAAAGCCATAACGCCTGAGTTTTCGGAATATGTCGTATTCGCGGGGCCGCCGAACATGGCGGAAATACTTGAAGCAATCCCATCGCCCAAAAGGGTGCGGTGTACGCCCGGAGACTGGAACGGATCGCGGCCTGTTAACGCTTTGATTGAATTCATATCGCCAAGATGTTCAACAACAGTTGCAATCGCGACAGGCGCGATTATCAATATTGCGTTTACGTTAAATTTCGCGATTGTGAATTTTGGAATCCCAATCCACGCGGCTTCCCTGACTGCGGTAAAATCAACATTGCCTGTAATTACCGCAACAATGTAACCTGCGATTAATCCGCATATAACAGGAAGCAGTTTAATAAATCCTTTTGTAAAAATGCTGATTATGGCTACTGTCAGAAAACTTACCAGGGCTATCCACCAGTTTTCCTGCGCGCTTGATATCGCGACAGGCGCCAGCATCAAACCGATAATTATTACGATTGGACCAGTGATAATCGGGGGAAAAAGCGACATGACTCTTTTAACCCCGAGCGCGTATACAAGCAAAGCGATCAAAAGATAAACTAAACCGGAAATTACAATTCCTCCTTGAGCGTATTCCATTCCGTACATCGAAGAGACGGCGACAATCGGAGCTATGAACGCGAATGAAGAACCCAGAAAAATCGGCACTTTGCCCTGTGTGGCAAGATGAAACCACAGGGTGCAGACGCCCGCCATGAATAACGCAACGCTTATATCAAGCCCTGTAAGTATCGGAACCAAAATCGTCGCACCAAACATCGTAAAGGTATGCTGTACGCCCAATACAACTTTTTTTCCAGGTGTTAAATCATCCTGGTATTTTTCAAAAATTGTCATTAATTATTCCTCCGGTATTATAGTATGAATAAAAACGCCGGAAATTGGAAGACTGTATAAAAGGTTTAAAACTTAATCAAAAAGCGGTAATGTATTCTCGATATTTACTTTCTGGCGTCTGCTCTGCGGGTTTGTAATCTGTTTTTGATTTTCCTGATTTACAGTTATTCCCGCTTCCAGTAATTTTTTCCACTGGCATAAGATATTTAACGCTTCCAAAGGGGTCATGCTCTGCGGATCAAGCAGCGAAAGCATTTTTTCAAATTGGTTAACGTCATTTAAACTTTGGTTAACAGACAGTTCTTTCTTGTTATTAAGCGAAGACGGTTCCAAATCCGTATCACGTTTTTTTAAGAGCGCCATTATTTCCTGCGCCCTTTCAAGAACATTCTGCGAAAGCCCGGCAAGAAACGCTACATGGATGCCGTAAGATTCAGCCGCAGGTCCTTCTTTTAATTTGCGAAGGAAAATAATTTTTTCTCCCTGCTCGATCACTTCCATCGAGCGGTTAGCAAGACTCCGGTGAGTCAAAAGAGACAATTCATGAAAATGAGTCGCGAAAAGCGTTCTGCACTTTATGCGGTTTAACAATTCTTCGCTTACAGCCCAAGCTATAGAAAGACCGTCATTTGTGCCTGTTCCCCTTCCGACTTCGTCCATGATTACAAGGCTTTTTTCCGTCGCGGTGTTTAAAATAAAAGCTGTCTCGTTCATTTCAACAAGGAATGTAGACTCCCCTCTTGCAAGATTGTCGGATGCCCCTACCCTGCAGTAAATCCGGTCGCACAGCCCGATACGCGCGTCCTGCGCCGGCACAAAGCTTCCTGCCTGCGCCATTATCGTAATTAAAGCCGCAGACCTAAGGTATGTCGATTTACCGGCCATATTAGGGCCTGTAATCATCGCGAAAGATATTTCTTTTGTGTCAAGCAATATATCGTTTGGTATATATTCGCCGCGGCTGAAATGCGCTTCAACTATCGGGTGACGGCCTTCGTATATTTCAAGCGCGCAGCTTTCATCAAGTTTCGGGCGCGTCCAGCCGCGAATGGACGCCGCCTTCGCAAGCGACTGACAGACATCCAGTTCCGCAATGCGTCCCGCGGCGACAGACAGCGGAATAAGCGCGTTTTTTACATTGCTTCGGATTTCAAGAAACAGTTTCCTTTCCAGATCAATTATCCTGTCGGAAGCGCCGTTTATTTCCGATTCAAGCGACGCAAGCCTGTCTGTAGTATAACGTTCCCCTCCTGCGATTCCCTGGCGTTTAATAAAATGTTTAGGAACTTTTACAAGGTTTGTTTTTGTTACTTCAAAAAAATAACCAATCAGACGGTTATACCGGATTTTTAAGCTTGTTATTCCTGTATCCCTTCTTTCTTCTTCAAGGTATCTGTCAAGAATCTGCCTTGAGTTGTCTTTCATTGAACGAAGCGCATCCAGCTCTTCGCTGTAGCCGTCTTTAATCAGATTGCCTTCATTAAGCAGAATCGAAGGTTCATCGCATATTCCTTTTTCAAGCATTTCCTTTACCAGAATTAATTCATTTAAGGAGGCGTCAGATTTATATTTTTCTTCGTTCTCATCACATTCAAATTCTTGAATTTTTCTGTTACCGGTTTCACTCTCGCTGTATAACAAATTTAAAATGGAACGGTAAGAATTTACCGCGTTTTTTACCGACAGTAAATCCCTTCCGTGAGCCTTTTCCATCGCAAGCCTTGAGCAGAGCCTTTCAAGATCGGGCGTTCTCCCTAGAACGTCGCGCAGGCGGCTTAAACGCCCCTGATCTTGGTAAAGATTTTCTACAATATCAAGGCGCTTGTTGATTTTTTTTAAGTCTCTCAGCGGATGCAGTATTCTTCTTTTTAAAAGCCTTCGTCCCATTGAACAGCGGGTTTCATCCATTACTTCAAGCAGCGAAAAACGCACGTCGCCGTCTCTTTGATTTGCGAGTAACTCAAGATTTCTCTGGCTCGCTTCATCAATTCCAAGGTATTCGCTGTCTTGATAAATTTTNAGCGTCCTTATATGCGGAAGAAGGCTTTTTGATGTTGTGTCAAGGTAATCAAGCAGCACGCCCGCGCACATTACTTGCGCGCTGTTTTCTTCGTTTATTCCGAAGCTTTTTAAATTNGCAAGGCCGAANTGNTTTTCAAGCCTTGATTTTGCCTGCGCAGGATCAAAAAGCCAGTCCGCCCAGCGGTTTAAAACAAGCGAGCTTCTGTCAAAAACGGCTTTGGAAATTTCGTTAACTTCTTCATTTAGTAAAAGCGATTCTTGAATTAAAAGCTCTTTAATCTGAAGACGCTCAAGTTCCTGGCGGAGAACCACTGCCCCGCTTTCGTTTAACGGAAATGACGTGGCGTAAAAATCGCCCGCGGATAAATCGATGTATGAAAAAGAAAGACTGCGTTTTTTTTTTGTTGTTGATGAAGAATAAAAAGACGCAAGACAGCCAAGATAATTGGAACTTCCCTTGTCAAGGAAATCTTCGTCAACTGTTGTACCGGGAGTTAAAATTTCAGTTACATCGCGGTCTATTACTTTGCTGCCCTTCCCGGCCTGCGTCAGCTGTTCGCAGACTGCGATTTTTTTTCCCAGTTTTAAAAGACGCGCGATATAGGTTTTTGCCGCGTGATACGGAACGCCGCACATGGGAAGCCCGTTACGGCTGGTAAGGGTAAGGTTTAAAAGCGAAGACACTTCGACAGCGTCTTCAGAGAACATTTCATAAAAATCGCCGAGACGAAAAAAGAGGATGTTTCCTTCATGCTGTTTCTTTATCCGCCTGTACTGATCAAGCATCGGGCTTGACCTTGAATTTTCTGTCATAAATCAATACAGGCGTTTCATGCTGTCTTTAATTACGCCGTGAGCGCAGTCTTGATATCAATCTGTCAGTGTAATCAACTATGGGGCTGTACCATATAATTCCCGGCGTATCGTTCAGATCAAAAAACGTGGTGATTCCTTCGCTTTCCGCTAGAAGGCGAAGTTCATTGTTTATCTCTAGCATAAAAGAAGAATCGGTAAGCGATCTTCTTGCGGCATCAAGCTCCGCGGTTTTTGCCTGATAATAAATCCTTAGATCTTCAGTTTTCCTGATTATTTCAGCTTCCAGCCTGATCACGTCGCTCTGGTTATTCTGAACGATTGCGTCGGCGCGCCTTGAACCAAGCGTTACAAGTTCGCTTTGCATCCTGTTAACTTCATCCTGTACCCTTGCGCTGTCCGCGCGGAACTGTCTTACAGCCTGCGAATCGTTAAAATACTCGGTGTACACCCTTGACATGTCGATAACCGCGATACGGGTAAGCTGCTGCGAAAACCCTGAATAAAAACACAAAATAAAAAACAATGCAAAAAAACCGGTTCTTT
>WQTB01000079.1 GCA_009786495.1 Treponema sp. | reverse complement strand
TGACATACGAAGCCTGCATGGAAGGATTTTCCCGTTCCATGAATGAAATCCCAAAACGTTTCGGAAAGGATTTTATTATTGTGGAAACAGGCGGGCTTGACGAAAAAGAAGATGAAACTTTTAAACTGTTAACTGAAATTATCGAATTAATGCATAAACAAAAAAAATGCAAGGGAATCCTTTTATGGGAGCCGCAGGGAGCAAGATCATGGAGCGGTTATCCGCTCAGCGCCTGGCGTAATGACGGCTGTCCTTCAAGCGCCCTTGACGCTTTTTTAAGCATAAATAAATAATTTTATTAGCGGAACTTTTTTACGTTTATGGGAGTGGCCATGTATCTTGAGCATAAAGCATCGCGAAGACGCGAATGGTTCGGTTATGACTGGGAATTCAGGCTTGAAAATGAAGAAGAAAATTTCCGTTATGTGCAATTACCGCACGACTGGAGCGTTGAGTACGGTTATGACGAGAATGCTCCGTCCTGCGGCTCAGGCGGCTATGTTAAAACAGGAAAGGGAATATATAAAAAATGTTTTCATGTTTCTAAAACCGCAAAGGGAAAAAAAATATCACTGCACTTTGACGGCGCTTATATGTGCGCAAGCGTTTATCTTAACGGACATGAAGCTGGCTGTCATGTATACGGTTACACCCCGTTTGAATTTGATATTACAGATTATCTGACATTTGAAAACGAGAACGAGCTTATAGTAAAAATCGACAACTCGCGCCAGCCTGGATCGCGCTGGTACTCAGGATCGGGGATAACAAGGGATTTATGG
The DNA here is from genome assembly GCA_009786495.1 of Treponema sp. The sequence goes on along the minus strand of WQTB01000079.1, from coordinate 5,640 downwards.
ATCGAAGCTGTGTCCATGACGCATATAAAAACTTTCGGAACTTTTATCCGCGTAAAAAAAATTGAAAATAATTGCGCTTCATTGCTTTTAAATACCAGCATTGTTTTTACAGATAATAAATCTTTAAATAATTTAAACCTGATAACACGCATTTACGGAGAAAGCGAAAAACCTGTAACCGTTACAACAGTTCCGGTTAAACGTGAATCAGAAAAATCAGAAAACGTTAATTGTCAGCAGATCGAAGTGCCTTCTCCCCTGCTCTGGTCTCACGCAAGCCCGCATATGTACAGAGCGGAATCTGAACTTGTTTTAGACGGCGAAACAATTGACGCATATTCAACTTCATTCGGCATACGGGAAATTGAATTTAATTCTGATAAAGGATTTTTGATTAACGGCAGACAGGAAAAATTAAGAGGCGTCTGTCTTCATCATGACGGCGGCAGCGTTGGAGCGGCGGTTCCGCTAAAGCTCTGGAAACGCAGGCTTGATAAATTGATCGATATGGGAGTCAACGCGCTCAGGTTCTCGCATAATCCGCCTGATCCCGGGCTTCTTGATTTATGCGATTCGCTTGGTCTTTACGTTATGGACGAAGCCTTCGATGAATGGGCGTTATTAAAGCAAAAATCGCATGGCTCAAATACGCACCAAAGCAGGGGTTACTCCGAATGGTTTAACGAACATCATGAAAATGATTTAAGCGCAATGATTCTTAGGGACAGAAATCATCCGTCTGTAATAATGTGGAGCATCGGCAATGAAGTGCCGGAACAGACTCATCCTGACGGGCATAAAACAGCGCAAAAATTGATCGATATCTGCCGCAGGCTTGATCCCGCGCGCATTTGCACTCAGGCGAACGACCAGATTTGCGCGGAGCCAAAAGCCGCGACAGAAGCTTTTCTTAACACCCTTGATATTACAGGCTACAATTACACGGGGCGCTGGAGAGAACGCGCCGAGACGTTATACGAAAGCGACAAGCGCAGAAATCCCGCCCGCCTGATTATCGGCGCGGAAAATACTTCCGCCGCCGGCAGACGCGCAGATTACAGCCTTGAAACGCNNNGCTCAATGTTCTGGAGCGCGCTTTATTACACCGCGGCGGCGCGGGTTCAAAAACTTCTTCGTTTTACTGAAACTCATGATTATGTTGCAGGCGATTTTATGTGGACCGGCATTGATTACCTTGGCGAAGCGCACTGGCCTAACCGTTCCGCCGCCTGCGGAGTGCTGGATACCTGCGGGTTTCCAAAAGATCATTATTATTTTTATAAAAGCGTCTGGAAACGCGATGAACCGTTTGTCTATTTTTTCCCGCACTGGAATCTTGATTTGCCGCAGGGAAAAATTATACCTGCGCTTTGCTATACAAACTGCGAACAGGCGGAAATTTTTATTAACAGAAAGTCTTACGGAAAAAAAGCGTCAAGTTATCCGCTTTACGGCATGACAGAAATATACGGACACTTTGACAAGCCGCAGGTTCCCTATAACACAGACGATATGTTTCTTTGCTGGGATGTTCCCTATGAATCAGGAACCGTCGATGCAATCGGCTATAAAGGCGGAAAAGAAATTTGCCGCCATACAGTAAAAACCGCAGGAGAGCCGAAAAAACTTTTTGCCTCAATTGACAATTCAAAGCTGACAGCCTGCGGTAGGGATATAGCGCATATAGAGATTCAAATTAAAGACGCCGGGAATCTTTTGTGTCCTGATGCACATAACAGGATTCATGTAAGTATCGAAGGTCCTGCGGAACTTATCGGNATNGATAACGGCAGTCCTTCCTGCCTTGACAGTTTTAAGGGAAACAGCATGGAAGCCGCGGCAGGGTATCTGCTTGCGATCATCCGGTCNAAACGCGAAGCCGGAAAAATAAAAATAAAAATTAACGCTGATAACCTTGAAGGATTCGAACTTCAATTGCAGTCNGAATAAATTTTATATTGGGATTCTATAAATAAGATCAAATAAACATTGCGGGAGAAAATTAATGAGATACAGAATCTGTGTATTTATTTTATTANTGAGCATTTTATTTTTTTCGTGTAAAAAAGACAGCGGGCACGANGCGTCAGGAACAATTTATACAGAAAACGAAGTTTACTCACATTNGCATGAAGAAATCTCTGAAAGTTTCTCAAAAATACTTTTTGGCGATCTGTCAGATTTTTCAGGCNTCTGGGTAAATAATTCAGGCAGAAGGAGTAATCTCCGCTCAGACGGGACAATTTCNCAGGGGATGAAGTCAGATAATTTCAGGCGAAGCGATGATAATTATTACGCTTCAGGCGCATATTATCAGTGGGATATTCATTCAACTCAGGATGAATACGGAATTCAAAACGGTTATTCCATGATTCTGATTCCTGCTGGATTGGAAATTAAAGACGGAAACAGGATTTTTCTTTCAGATACTTCAAAGACGCGTCTTTTAATTATGCAAAACGAATTTAATCCGTCTTCTCAAATTTATTATTGGGAAGACGTGATGCCTGAACAATTTAACGCGCAGGAACTGCGTATAAGCAATTTTATTACAAGCGATAATTATTACGATTTGTCTTTACCGGGAAGTTTAAGCCCGGGTCAGGGGATTTGGTACAGTGTAAGGACAGCTGAAGCCGGTTTTTTAAATGTATCGGCATCAAGCGATATCGACACATACCTTGAAGCGTATGATCAGGATATGAAATTAATCGCGCAAAATGACGATTGGGAAAGCTGGAATCCGGTGATTGAATTTCTTGCGAAAGCAAATACTTTGTATTACTTTAGAATTAACAGCTACAGCGGAAATGACAGCGGTCCTTTCCGGATAACCGCGCTCCATAAACCGCTTCCTTTAATAACAGAAATGACAAACGGTTCATTCATACGCGCATATATCGAAGCAGGAGAAGAACACTGGTACAGCGTAACAGTAACAGAAGGCGATTTTCTTTCAATCTGGACAGAAGGAAACACAGATACAGTTATTGACGCTTATACGGAAAACTATGTGCATTTTACGCGGAATGACGACAGCTGGTACGGTGATTACGTTGATCGCAACGCGAACCTTTGGATTAATATTTATGATGTCAAAGCGGGAACTGTTTACCTTTTCAGACTGACCAGCTTCGATTCAGGCGCTTACCGTATTCTTGTTAGCATGGATTACGCGCAAGGATAAAAAAACTTATTAGAATCAGCCAATCTGCTCTTTAATGATCGACACAAGTGAATTGTGATTGATTCTGACAATTTTCTGCTCGCGTTCATAGCTGTCACGTGAATCCGAAGCATGAGCTGTGTTCACCATAACATTGCTGCCGAATTCCTTGCGCACAGTGCCGTCTGTCGCTTTATTGGGATCTGTGGAGCCAAGCACGTCGCGGATTTTATTAACGGCGTTTTCGCCTTCATAAACCAGAATCATGCATTTAACGTTCCCGGCTTTTGTAAGCTCTTCTTCAGTATAGGTGCCGGGTCTTTTGCCTGACATAAACTCTACTATCTGATGGAACTGATCTTTGGCGCATTCCGCGCCGAAACCCGCGCCGAGTAAACCGGATAAATTGCCGCTGATTTTAAAATTAAATTCTTTTTCAAGAAGTTCGATCGCTTTTTTTCCGAACGCAGGAGCAAGTNTGTCCTTTAAAATGCCTTCGACAGGACCGTAAAAATCCAGAGCTTCCGAAAGTGAAAAACGGTGTATTTTTATTCCGATAATACGCAGGCCTGTGCGTGAAAACATATCGATAACTGCGCCGGGTCTTGAAGATTTATGCGCCCAATTGTCAGGTTTAATGATTACAAGCGTTCTTTCAATTTTTGAAGGATCAGGATATGTTACATTCCTTACAAGATTTTCATTNCCGTTTAAAAATTCAGCCATAAGTTTAAGATCNTTATTCGCTTCATCCTGCTTTCTCGGAGTAAGAACGGCAGGCTCAAANTATCTTACTTCGTCAGGATTGTNCGCCGAAAAAATTAAATCNGAATATGTATCGCGTATTGTTTCGCCCGCAAGCGCGTCCACTTCCACATGCTTTGTGTACAAATGTCCGCACGCGTTAAGAAGCTGCTCGCACGGATTTTCTCCGCGGAAAAGAAGCAGTAANGACCTGTGCGGACGGCCGCCGTACGGTCCCAAATACTGTTTTACATAATCCGCAAGAAGAACAAGCTGATTCTGCGGAGCNCTCGCCTTTAATGACGCNGAATANTTATCCGCGAATTCCTGTTCCGGCGCAAACATCTGGGCGCCNACCAAATCCAAATCTGTTCGTGATAAAAGGCGAGAGAGAACTCCGCCGGTTCTGCTTTTTGCAACTGTATACGGAGTTACAAGAATGTATGAAAGGCCCTTGCTCATAATATCACCATATTACATTATTGCAAATTTTTATGCAACTATTTAGAATATCGTATGCTTTTAAAAATGCGGAATATCGGCATAATGGCGCACATTGACGCCGGTAAAACAACTACTACGGAAAGAATTCTCTTTTACACAGGAAAAAGCCACCGTATCGGCGAAGTCGATGACGGCGAAGCGATTATGGACTGGATGGAACAGGAACAGGAACGCGGCATTACAATTCAAAGCGCGGCGACAACTACCTACTGGAAAGATTACCAGATCAATATTATTGACACTCCGGGTCATGTTGATTTTACCGCCGAAGTTGAAAGATCCCTTCGCGTGCTTGACGGCGCAGTCGCGATTTTTGACGCTGTACGCGGAGTTGAACCGCAGACAGAAACAGTCTGGAAACAGGCGACAAGATATAATGTCCCGTGCGTAGGATATGTAAACAAGATGGACAGGCTGGGAGCGGATTTTTATTTTGTGTTAGATGACATTAAAAATAAACTAAAAATCAATATACTGGCGCTGCAGATTCCAATCGGAAAGGAAAGCTCTTTTGAAGGCGTAATCGATCTTGTCGAAATGAAAGAGATTCACTGGTTAAATAACGGCGGTGATATGCAGCTAACGGATATTGATCCTTCCCGCGAAGAAAATGCAAAAAGCTGGCGCGAAAAGCTCATCGACAGTTTGTCAGGAATTTCAGACATCATTACGGAAAAATATCTTGCAGGCGGCGAACTTGATTCGTCTTTAATCCGCGCCGAAATCAGAAAGGCTGTAATTAAAAGGGAAATTTTGCCCGTATACGCCGGAGCTTCGCGCCGCAATATCGGAGTTCAGCCTGTAATAGACGCGATAATTAATTATCTTCCCGCCCCCGATGAAGCGAAACCGGCTGCGGGTCTTAAAATCAAAAATGACTCCACAGAAGAAATACTGATTCCCTGCGACCCTAAAACGCAGCCTTTGGGTCTTGTTTTTAAAATTCAAAATGACCGCGAAGCCGGAAGTCTTTGCTATGTAAGAATGTATTCAGGAAGTTTTAAATCGGGAAGCGCAGTTTACAATATAGGAAAGAAAAAAAGGGAAAGGGCCAACAGGATTTTAAGNATGCATTCCAATAAATCGGANCCTGTNGACAGCCTTTCAGCCGGAGACATCGGCGTAATTATTGGGATGAAGCTTGCGCAGACAGGAGACACAATCGGAAGCGAAGGATGGCCTGTCCTGCTAGAAAAAATGCAGTTTCCCGAACCTGTAATGTCAAT
>WQTB01000078.1 GCA_009786495.1 Treponema sp. | reverse complement strand
AGCACAGCGAGCGGCAGGACAATTACAAATATCACAATCATTGTCATTACCTGCGAGTAGCTTGCGTTAAGCTCGGTATACCCGATAATTTTATCGTTAATAAAAAGAAAGTCGCCGCGTCCTGTAAGGCTCGCGAGCAAATCAAGAAAATACGCAGAGTTCGCGACATACGGATTGCCAAGAGTGCTTTCTTCAAGAGCCAGAATTGAACCCAGAGCAAGCACATGCGTTTGAATAAAATTATTATTTACGTCGTAACGCGACTGGGTTGTAAGCGCCATTACAGGAATATTCCCCGTGATATAAGCTGAAGACGGCATCCAGTCATTCTGCGCATTAGCGGGCCTAATCCCTGAAGACGCGGAAAACTTTAATAGAACCGTAGTAAAGCGCGAGCGGAACTCTTCATAAAGAACCCTTAACGGGCGCGACTGCGCGACAAGGGGCTGTAAGTTCCTTTGCTTCATATTTTTTGAATATGAGTTTTCCGCGTAATCTGCGACCGCGATATATGACGAAGGAGAAATAAGCCTGCTTGTATCAGTTTCAAAAACCATCCCGGGATCAACTGCGATGCCCCATTCGCCGAGAAATTCTTCAAGATTGGGAAGCGGGGGCTGCATAACGGAGGCTATGTAAAAAAACACGCGCCCGCTTCCGCCTTCAAGGAAGGCGTCGATTTTTCTCAGTTCTGCAAGCGAAAGATCTCTTGACGGGTCTGCGAGAATCAGTACGGACGCCTGCTGCGGGATTTCTCCTGTCAAAAGGCTTACATCGGCAATTTGATAATTGTTAAGAGCCAGAAGTTCAAGGAAGGGNATTAAATCCTGTATGCCGCCGCCCGAAATTACAGCTGCAAGATAATCCCTGTCGCCCGTTACGTGCAATAGCGCGGAAGTCATCGCCTGTTCCGCCCTTGACGAAGCGACATAGTTTCCGTACTCGGAACTGAAAATGTTAAAAAGCTCCGCAGGATAAATTATTTTATGTTTTCCGCCTGATGTTACGATAACGTCGTTCATTTTTATTTCTTCGTTCGGATAACGGGAAGCGAAATCAGGATTGCGGACAAGGTCTACATATTCTATCCTGACGCGTGGCGAATACTGGGCGTATTTTTTTATTACTTCGTTTGCCTGAATAAAATACTCCTGCGGAACAGTTGAAATAAAATTAGGTTCGGAATTCATCACATAAATTACCGCATCGCGTTTAAGCGACGCAAGGATATCTTCTGTTTCCCTTGAAATTTCAAAAACCCGGTTTCGCGTAAGATCGATACTTAAAGGATACCTTGCAAAAAGAAAGGTAAGCGCAGCATTCAAAAGAACTATAAATAAAATTACAGATATGGTGATAGTAACTGATAAAGCCCCGTACCTGAAATTTCTGCCCGGTTTCATTTAACTCCACCTTCTTTTTTCCAGCGCCCTTGTTGTCAAAAATAAAAAGATCGCGCAGACGCTGACAAAGAAAAACAGGTTGGAAACAGAAAGTATTCCGCTTGTAATCGGAGTAAAGCGCATTGTAAACGAAAGCTGCGAAATGATCGCGGAAACGGCAGGGCTTGGAACAATCAGCGGGAGCGCTTCCAAAAACAGAATCCCCAGAACAGCCGCGAAAGTGCCTATTGCGGCGATTGCCTGGCTTTCAGTCAATGACGAAATAAACTGCCCTATGGAAATAAAAGCAAGACCTGCAAGCAAAAGCGCGATGTAGTTACCGAAGATTATCGCCCAGTTCATCGANGCGAAAAAACTTAAGACGGCAGCGTACACAAGGGTGACGGAAACNGCCGCGGCGTACACAACGGCCGCCGCAAGAAATTTTCCAAGGACGATTGCGCCTAACGTAACGGGNGATGTAAGCAGCAGCTGATCCGTTCTGCGGCGGCGGTCTTCTGACATAAGGCGCATGGTTAATACNGGCGTTAAAAACATTATTACTGANAAAAGCGATGAAAAAACAGGTCTTATGTCAGCGCTGCCCGCCATTAGAGCGCCTGTAAGCAAAAATATCCCTGAAAGAAAATAAACGGCTCCAAGATATACAAATCCAACAGGGGATGTAAAATAAGCCGACAGCTCCCTTTTAATAATTGCGCCCATCAGGCCGCTCCTTTTTTAATGAGCGAAATTATTTTAGAAGAATCCCCGGCTGTAAGACGAAGGAATGCGTCTTCAAGCGACAGATCGTTTTTGCGAAGCGACAATACAGGCCAGCCTTTTTCGCATAACAGCCTGAATAAGTCCCGGCGTATATCCTTTGCGGAATCAAGGGTGAACTCATATTCCCCTTCCTGCGGGCTGCTTGAAAAAACCGCGGATTTTATTCCCGGCAGCTTTTTAAGGAAGGTCAGCATTTTATGTCCGTCGTCCTGCGAATCCCCGCAGGAAGCGCAAAGGATAAGGCTGTTATCTCCAGCAAGAGCCGAAAGCCTTTGGGGAGTATCGTTTGCGATCAGAGCGCCGCCGTTAATAATTATTATCCTTTCGCAGACTGACTGAATTTCCTGTAAAATATGGGATGAAAAAATCACCGAGCAGCGCTTTTTTATATTTTTTATCAGTTCCCTTACTTCCTGTATCTGTTTTGGATCAAGACCTGCAGTAGGCTCGTCAAGAATAAGAAGCGCCGGGTTTCCAAGCATTGCCTGCGCGATGCCGACGCGCTGTTGATACCCCTTGGAAAGATTTTTAATTATCCTTCGCTGTACGTCTTTTATCCCTGCCAGTTCGCAGATTTCGTTTATGTGATCTTTTTTCTGCAAGCTGATTTTCTTTAATTCATAAACAAAGGATAAAAAACTTTCTACAGTCATTTCAGGATATAAAGGCGGCCGTTCGGGAAGATAGCCGATCTGTTTTTTGCAGCTAACAGGGTCTTCAAGAATTTCATGTCCGTTAAGTATAACAGCGCCGGATGTGGACGAAATATATCCTGTAATAATATTCATGGTTGTGGTCTTTCCCGCGCCGTTGGGGCCGAGAAACCCGAGAATTTCATTGTCACCTAACGTGAAATTTATATTGTCAAGAACTTTCCGCGAACCGTATACCTTGGAAACACCCTGTAATTCAAGCATGAAGCGTTTACTTAAGCCTTCATACCTGTTGTGCTGATTCCTTCTACAATATATTTCTGGAAAAGGAAGAAAATTATAAGCGAAGGCAGCAGGGACAATGTTCCCATCGCGAAGATCGCTCCCCAGTCGGTATGGGATGTCGGGTCGGCGAAATTCCGCAGCGCAAGAGAGACTGTGTAAAGCCGCGTCTGGTTAAGGTAAAGCAGGTGGGCGAGGAAGTCGTCCCATCTCCAGTAAAAACTGAAAATCGCGGATGTTATTAAAGCAGGTTTTATAAGCGGGAAAAGAATCCTTATAAAAATATTGAATTTATTACAGCCGTCTATAACCGCGGATTCATCAAGTTCCATCGGGACGCCGCGGAAGAACTGAACCATCAGGAAGATGAAAAATGCCTGACCTGTAAACTGCGGAAGTATTAAAGGCCAGAACGTATTTACCCATCCAAAATTAAAGAACATAATATATTGCGGAACCATGACAACCTGATAAGGCAATATAAGGGTAAGGAACATGCAGACAAACCAAAAATTCCTTCCCCTAAATCTCACACGCGCAAAACCATAAGCCACCAAAGATGATGATAAAACCGCGCCTATTGTGGTAATTATCGATATATAAAGCGAATTGGCAAAAAAGTTCGTAAAAGAATATTGGGTAAACTCGCCGTAATTCCAGCCGCGGACATAATTTTCCAAAGTAAAACTTGTGGGAATAAGCGATATACTGTCAAAGATTTCATTATTGGGTTTAAACGAGCTGACAATCATCCATATAATGGGATAAAGCATTACAATTCCGAATGCTATCATCAATACATGATACACCCCTGAGAACGTAGCTTCTTTTCTTTTATGTCTTTGTGATAAATCCATTTTATACCGCCTTATGACTCGTAATGTACCCAGCGGTCTTGAGTTTTAAAGATAATCGCTGTAAAAGCCGCGACAATTAATACAAGCACCCATGCAAGCGCAGAAGCGTAGCCCATTTCCAGTGTCCTGAATCCTCTCATGTATACGTACAAAGCGTAGAATAACGTACTGTTTAAAGGATCCCCCGATCCGCCTGAAATAATAAATGCCTGGCTGAACGCGGTAAAACCGTTAATAAGCTGCATTACAAGATTAAAAAAGATAATCGGCGTCATCTGCGGAAGCGTTATACGGAAGAACTGGCTTGCCCAGCCCGCTCCGTCAATAGAAGCCGCTTCGTAATAAGTTTTTGGAATCTGCCTTAATCCGGCAAGGAAGATTAACATGGAAGAGCCGAACTGCCATATCGCTAAAATTATAATTACGCCAAGGGCAGTGTCGGGATTTCCAATCCAGCTGTTTGTACTGTTTATTCCAAGCGACTGTAAAACAGTATTGATAAGACCGTCGCTCATAAAGATACGCCGCCATAAAACCGCAATCGCGACGCTGGCTCCGACAAGAGACGGAATATAATATGCTGTGGTATAAACTTTGGTCATCCATGAAGCGCGTTTAAACAGGGATGCCAAAAGGAAAGCGAACGCCAGGCGAAGGAAAACAGAGAAAAAAGCGTAGGTAAACGTAACCTGAATCGTTTTCCAGAAAAGCGGATCTGTCATCATGCGCTGGAAATTCGCAATTCCGTTAAAGACTGGAGCGCTTAAAAGGTTATACCTTGTAAACGAAAAATAGAGCGACATCAGCATCGGAATTATAGCGAAGACAAAAAAACCGATAAGCCAGGGGCTGATAAAAAGAAATCCGGCAACATCTTCCTTTAGCTGTCTTCTGCCGGAATAATATGCTTTCATTTAACACACCTGCCTTATATATTATTTTTATTTTTAAATAAAAAAACAGAGGAGTTTTTGACGCCTCCTCTGTTTTAAAGAAATGCTATTGATTTAATCTTGCAAGTTCAGCGTTAGCATCGCGTACCATCTGGGCGAGACCGTTATCTACCGTAAGTCTGCCTAATAATATGTTCTGCATTATGTTACGTAAAATTGTATTTTCAATCGTGCCTGCTCCGTCAGGATATGCCGGATCAGCGGGTGAAGTATAGGGTTCAATCCTTGTGATATAATCCATTACTTTCTGATCGCCTGCAGAAACTACGCCGTAAATATCCTGGCGTATCTGCGTGTTAACGGGGATTCCGCGTTCTGCAAGGAGAATGCGTCCTGCTGAAAGGTCATTAACAAAGAAATTAATGAATTTTGCGGCAAGGTCTTTAACCTGTGATCTTGAAGTGATGGAGATAAACATTGACGCCCTGTAATACGTGCCGTTAGCTGTTTTATTTGCGAACTGCGGGAACATAATATAATCAAGGTTACGGCGGGCGGCATCCTGGAAGCCGACAAGCTGATTACTCCAGTTCATCTGGTTCCATGTTCTTCCCAGCGGCAGAGGCTCTTCAGCCATCGCTTTGCCTGTAACAAACGCGTCATTAACATCATATAACACTCCCGCCTGCATCAGACGCATTTCTGTATTCATATAATCCCTGACCGCGTTATAGGCCGCCTGATTATTTGTAATGCCCATTTCTTTGTCATTGGCTTCGTAGCATGGGGATCCAAACTGGCGTGAAATATGCTCAATAACCTGCCTGATATTAAATGGAGGTATCGACTGGACCTGTGTTCTTTGATAAATCTGTCTTGCGTAAGCTTCATAATCCGTCCATGTCCATTTTGTATCGTCAATTGTAACGCCTGCGCGCGTAAGAACCGCCGGGTCCACAATCATACCCCATGCGTTAGTTGCAAGGATAAGACCGGCAAGCGAATTGCCGATTCTGCCTGCGGCGACAGCGCCGTCTGACCAGTGGGTAAGATCGATAACGCCGCCTTTCCTTGCATACGAATTTAAGTCAGAAAGCAGACCGTTTTTGTTAAATCCCTTAATATAGGAAACGTCCTGCTGAATAACATCCGGCAGATTTCCCGCCGCTGACTGTGTAGCGAGTCTGTCCCAATACGCCGCGAAAGCTACGCCGGCTTCAACTTCAACAGTAATGCCGGGATTAACCTGCTGAAACAACCTTACAACCGCGTTTGTTCTGTCATCGCGGGCAACATTTCCCCACCAGCCAAAACGGAGAGCGTTAGCGGAAGCCGCAGACTGACCGCCGCCCGCAAAGAGCATCACAGGCAATGTCATAAGAACAAGCAGCAAAATACCAATTTTCTTCATAAAAACTCCTTTTTCATGCAGCAAACAAATTTGTACATGAAAGATTTTTATCTGCCCTTAAGAGCAGATATTTAAAAAAAGGGGAAAATCCCCGTTTTTCCGAGAAGATAAATTATTTGGTCTTTTTTATGCGCCGCTTTCCGGTTTATCAGATATGTGGGGGGGG
>WQTB01000077.1 GCA_009786495.1 Treponema sp. | reverse complement strand
CCCATGTAGGCTTTTACGGCTCCTGTTACCTGATACAAAGCGTGCGATTTAAGCACCGGCATATTTATTAATTTTAATTTTTCACTTGAGTATGTTTGGCTGTCTGCGTTCCAGATTCCTTCTTTAAAGCTGACATATGTTCCGTATTCAGTTGTAAATTTGGCGTATGAAATTTCCGCGCCCGTGCTTTGTACTGTGTTTTCCACCACAAATCCGTTTTTCATATCACCGGAAGAAAATTCCTGCACTTTTACAGTTGTAAAATCGTCCCATAAAACTCCCGTTACGCGAAATCCCGCCTGCTGAAAAATGCGCACCACATCCGCCGCAGACTGCCTGCGGTCCGCGGAGTTGGCGTTTGCCCAGCTCAGGCTTCCTCCCCTTCTTTCGCTTCCGTACTGCGCCTGCCCGTTATCTGCAATTATAACTTCGCCGCGGAAACCGGCAGGATGCTCTGTTATCGCNTGAATNACAGAGCGGATTAAATCCGTGTTTGTGCCGCCGCGTTCCGCCCACTGGCAGTTAATTTTAATGATTATCACGTCGTCAGAAGCTATAAGCCCTGAAGGAGAAGCCGCGAAACCTGTCTGCTCATATTGATAAAAATCGAGTCCCTGCCTGTGCATAGATTGAATCAGTCTTTTTATTCCGTCGTCTGTGCCGTCGGTATTTTCCACAAAAACTGACAAAATTAAATGCGGCGGTACCGGAAGCGGTGAATTTTGCGGCGCGGCAGGCTGCCCGCCATTTTCTAAATTGTTAATGCCTGCCTGCCGGATCGCCGGCGAATTCTGCGAAAGACCCGTATTCCTTGCCGCGCAGCCTGCGCACATTAAAATAAAACCTAATAAAAAAACAAAAATCAATCTGCCGGATTTTTCCATAACTGCTCCTGTCTATAATTAATTATATCATCAATAACCCTGTTAATATTGCAAATATAAGGCTGTACGCGATATAAATTAAAAAATTTTTAACGCCTAATATCATTTTAACCGCGCTTAAATTATTTATTTTTACGGCAGGACCGGCGAGCATGAAAGCCATCGCGTCTCCCGCGCCCATGCCCGACTGCATCCATGCGTTAATCAGCGGAATTGTTCCGCCGCCACAGGCATAAAGCGGAATGGAAAGGGTTGTGGCGAATAACACCCCCAGTCCGCGTTTAGCGCCGAACATCGAAGAAATTAAATCCGGNGGAACATATCTGTCAAACAGCGCCGTCAGCGTTATGCCGAATAAAAGATATGGGAATGTTATTCTGAACGCCTTAAACAAATCGGNGAAAATCTTTTTCTTTGGTTTTTCATTTTGGTTATCTGCAAAGCGGTCAAAGCGGAACAATTGCCTGCCGCGGAAAAAAATATANACAAGCGCGCCNGCAANAACACCGCTTGNAAANCAAAGNGCAAGCCGCGCAAGAGCGATACNTGTTCCAAGCGCGAAAGTCATAATGAACAGATTTGGATTTAACAGGATCGAGCTGACCATAAAAGAAGCGAGTATGTGCTGCGGCACNTTTTTTCTGCCAAGCGCCGCGATTATCGGGACAGTGCCGTACATGCAAAGCGGAGAAATAATCCCCAAAACCGAAGCAAGGCACANAGGAACCAGCCAAAATCCGCCGGANCCTGTTTTCGCCATTTTATCTGTAATTTTTCCTGAAAGATAAACAGACACAAGCGATCCGGCAATAAGACCGGAAGCCCAGTAAGGCGCGATTTGNTTAAATTGAAACCATATACCTTCAAGCAGCCTTGCGATTTCGTACATATGGATATTATTACATGGTTAAAGGNCGGCAGCCACCTTGTAGACANTATAAATAAAAAATATTATGATNTTTCTGCGGTGATGTCTGTCTGAACTGCCGCGATATACTAATTGTCAGACCCCGTTTTTAAACAGCGTTTGAACGGGAAAACAGCAGGAGGAATTAAATGAGCGCGACAATCAGGCTCAAAAGATTTGGGACAAAGAAGCGGCCTTATTACCGCATTGTGGTTATGGATAAACAGGCGCCGAGAGACGGGAAAACCATCGAAGAACTTGGCTTGTATCACCCAATCGAAGCGGAAGACAAACAGATTGTTTTTGACGCNGAAAAAGCCAAAGCNTGGCTCGCTAAAGGCGCAGTTGTTTCNGANACAGTCCGCAAAATTTTCAACAAAAAAAACGTAACAGTTAAATAACCTGTCAGGTAATACAATGGAAAAAGATTTAATTGAATATCTGGCGAAGTCTCTTGTGGATGATCCTTCACAGGTGCAGGTTAATGTTGTTGAAGGCGAAAAATCGACAATTCTGGAACTCCGTGTCGCCGACAGCGATATAGGCAAGGTAATCGGCAAACANGGCAGAATCGCGAAAGCTATAAGGACAGTGCTTCAGGCTTCCAGCGCAAGAACCGGAAAACATACCGTACTGGAAATTCTGGATTAGACGCAAACAGGTTTCANCCNGTTACCAAAAGCTATGACCGAAAGATTTATAATTGGTATCATAGGCTCTCCTTTCGGCGTAAAAGGCTTTGTGAAAGTCCGTTCAAGCTCTGGCGAAGTCGATCATTTTTTAAAACTTCAGTCTGTAATTGTAAACAAAGACAATAAAGAGCGGGAATATCAAATTGATGAAATTGCTGTCTGTGCTCCGCCTGTTGTTCACATCAAATTTAAAGGGATCGACAGCCCGGAATCCGCAAAAACCCTGAGCGGGGCGCAGTTGATTGTAAGCCGCGAACAGGCGGCACCACTTTCAGATAAAGACGAATTTTACATTGAGGATTTAAAAGGTCTGCCTGTCCAGTCTGACAAAGGCGAAATAATCGGTCATGTTACGGACATTATCGATGGCGGCAGCGGTAATTTGATGGAAATAAAATTAATTGTAAGCAGTGATATGCGCTTTATTCCTTTCAGGAAAGAGTTTTTTTCTGTTATCGACCCGGAAAACGGCATTTTAATCCTTCAAGATCTTACAATTATGGATATTTATCCTTACTGGTGGAGTCCGCCTGATTGAAATACATTGTTTTAACGCTATTCCCGGAAATCACTGACGCCTTCTTCGCGAATTCAATCATGGCAAAAGCTATAAAACGCGGAATAATTGAATATCAGGCGGTAAATATCCGCGATTTTGCCGCGGACAAGCATAAAACCTGCGATGACGCGCCTTATGGCGGCGGCGCGGGAATGTTAATGCTTGCGGAACCGTTAATAAAAGCGGTGAATTACGCAAAAAGCTGCTCGTTGAATATCGAAAAAAACCCGCGAATTATTTTTCTAACGCCTTCCGGCAGACAATTTAATCAGAAGCTTGCTCAGGAACTTGCCGCTGAACAGGAATTAATTTTAATCTGCGGGCGGTATGAAGGCATCGATCAGAGAGTAATCGATCTTTATGTTGATGATGAAATTTCTGTCGGGGATTATGTTCTTTCTTCCGGCGAAGTCGCGGCTCTTGCTGTTATTGACGCTACCTACCGGCTTGTTGACAATGTGATTTGCGCCCAGTCGCTTGACGAAGAAAGCTTTTCTTCGGGACTTTTGGAGTACCCCCAGTTTACACGCCCCGAAGTTTTTGATACAATGAAAGTCCCTGAAGTTCTGCTTTCGGGGCATCATGAGCAGATTCGCCTTTGGCGCCTTGAGAAAAGAATAGAAAAAACCATGCGCTATCGGCCTGATATGATACAGCGCGGCAAAGCTCTTGGGATTTTTGACGGGGAAGTTAACGGTATTATAAACCGCCTGACGGCTCAGGAGCTGTCAGATAAACATAATCGAGGAGAAAATCATGAATGAGATTCAGGCAATTGAAGCCGGACAAATGAAGTCAGAACTTGACCAGTTTAAAGTAGGGGATACAGTTAAAGTTCATTTCAAGATAGTTGAAGGTAAAACCGAACGCGTCCAGATTTATGAAGGTCTTGTAATCGCCATGAAAAATTCAAAAGCAGGTAAAACCTTTACCGTGCGGAAAATTTCCTATGGCGTCGGTGTTGAAAGGGTCTTCCCGGTGCATTCGCCGCGTATTGTCAAGGTAGAAGTCGTCCGCCCCGGCAAAGTCAGAAGGGCGAAACTTTATTATATCCGCGAAAAGATCGGAAAAGGCGCCAAAATCAAAGAGCTTATCGTTAAGAAAAACGTAAAAAAGGCTCATACAGCCGCTAAAGAATAAATTTTAGACGCGCTATACCGGATTCATGCGCCTGATAACGGCGCGGTAAACACATAATTAAATATTTTCCCTGTTATAGCCGATACTTATATGGGAAACTTTAAAAGTATGAAATCTATAAATACAAGCGATCTTAAGATAGGGCAGATTTTTTCAGAGCCGGTATACACTATCGGTAAAAATCTGNTGATTCCGGCGAATGTTCCTTTACGCCGGAAAGAAATCGATCTTTTGACCGAGCTAAACATAGAAACTGTCAGTACAAACGGAGAGCTTGTCGATCCGAATGTAAAAAACGATGAAACNCTGGACCTGAGCGACGCCAACGCGGCGTATAAGGCGTTAGAAGCCGAACTTGCCGAAGCGATGGAAGANCTGGATGAAANCGATTCCGACAGCGGCGGTAAAAACGAAAAAACCGTTTCTCAGAGGAAAGATACAGTTAACAAAAAGCCCGCCAAATTTATCATCAGTGAAGTGCGTGAAAATTCGGGCCCGTACCGCGCGTATAAAAATTTAATCGAGAAATTNAACAAGGCGTTTACTGATTTTAAATCCGGCACCAATATACAGATGCGGACATTTGACAACATCACCATTCAGCTTCTTGAAGATTTNCGCGAACANCCTGACAGTTTTCTGGGTTTTATCCTTGGCGGAGAAATTACCCATAACGAACTGGCAAAAAGCTCTGTAAATACGGCGATTCTTTCCGCGCTGATGGCGCAGGAACTTAAACTGCCGAATCATAAAATTCACAATGTAGTCGCAGGCGCTTTGCTTCATGATATCGGCATGCTCAGGCTTTCCAAAGGCATCACGGAAAAAAAAGGCAGGCTTTCTGAAGCTGAACTTGAGCAGATGAAAAGCCACCCGGGACACACATCCAGAATTGTTATCAAAGAACTGTTTGGCCCGCAGGAAGTAAGCAATGTCGCGCTGCAGCATCATGAAAGGTGGGACGGACAGGGGTACCCTTATAAGGTAGCCGGTCAGGCAATTGATATAGGCGCGCGGATTGTATCAGTCGCAGACGCGTTTGAAGCGATGGTCAGCAAGAAAACATACCGCAACTCGCTTCTTGGTTATCAGGCTTTAAAAAACCTTCTTGCAGATAACGCCCGCCGTTTTGATCCTGCTGTTATAATCGCGTTTACAAAAATTATGGGGATTTATCCCATCAATTCGATTGTCCGTTTAAATGACAATTCAATTGCAAGGGTTGTNAGAATACACACCGACGCTCCCATGCGTCCGATAATTCAGGTAATTGTTAACGGAAGNGGAAAACTTCTCAGCACNGCGGATACCAAAACCATCAATCTTCTGGAAGAAAGAAAATTGTTTATNAAAGAAGCCATAGACCCGGAAGAATTNTCCGAGCAGAATGCATAAAAAGCCGAGCAGCGCAAGTCTTGGCAGGACCGGGGAAAAACAGGCGGCTGAAAACCTTGAAGCNGCCGGAATGAAAATCATNGCAAGAAATTTCAGATCAAAATTCGGCGAAATCGATATTATTGCCGTAGACGGCGAATCGCTNGTTTTTGCGGAAGTAAAAGCGTGGTCTTCCTTCGGCATTGACNATCTTCAATACAGTCTTGATGCTAAAAAACAATTAAAAATTATTAAAACTGCTAAGTATTTCCTGTCTGAAAATCGAAAATATAATAATATGACGGTTCGTTTTGATGTTGTGTTTGTCAATTATAACAATTCGCAGGAAGGGCGCGAGGCGCCGGAAATTACCCGTCTTGCGTCTGCCTTCACGGAGCGTGTATGATGGTAGAGCAGACTTTAGGCGTTGACAGACTGGAATTGCTGCGGCGGCGCATTAATGATGAGAACTACCTTCATGCCGCGATTCAAAGGCTGGCGCTTGTACTCAGCAATGAATTGATGGAAATTTCATCGGAAGGTGGTCGTAATGAGCGGCAGCGGAAAAGGCGGAAATAACCGCAGGAATCGTCAGGGGCTTCAGAACAAACAGCATTTTTCCGGGCGCAGGGATGACGCCGGCGCGCCGCAAAAATTTTCAAAAAAAATCGGGGAAAATCTTTTTCTTGAAGAAAAGTTCGAAAAAAACCGCACAAGCATAAATGATCGTCTGCAATGGACAGCTCCTGTTCTGCCGGAAAATCCCATCACAACTCCCGATTGTCCCTGGTGCGGAAAGCAGATAAAAGATATTTCTACAGCGATTTGCGATAAGGAATCGGGGAAACCTGTGCATTTTGACTGCGTTCTTATGCGGTTAACAGAGACAGAAAAACTTGACCCTAACGACGGCATCTGTTATATCGGCGGCGGAAGATTCGGAGTTGTTCATTATAATAATCCGCC
>WQTB01000076.1 GCA_009786495.1 Treponema sp. | reverse complement strand
AACAGCGCAAGAATAAGGCTTCCATTAAGTTTGGGGCTGGATGTTTTTCTAAAGGACGGAAATGAAGCATACCTTGGAGCGGCAGGAATTTTATCGTTTCATTTTGTAATTCTTAAAAATTTATACGCCGGAATAAACGTATCGGCGAATTATAGTTTTATCGGCATAGAAGACAAAAGAAATAACACCATAGGTTTTTACAATAACTTTTATGTTAAACCGACCATAGGCATTGGCCTTCAATTATAGAGATTTACGAGCCTGCAATTTCCTTTAAGCGTTTAATAATATCAATGTGCTGCGTGCAGGACTTTTCGCACGCGCCGCATTCTGTGCATTTCGCCGCTCCCGCTCTGTCAAGGCTCCAGTGCCATTTAAGGCGGTCGCCGATTGGATCTTTGGCGTCCTTGGAAAGAATTTTCTGGTTGTATGCGTCCATGTACTGCGGAATGGGAATATCCGCAGGGCAGCCGCCGCAGTACGCGCAGCCTGTGCAGATGCCTTCGCTTTGAAACAATGAATCCGCTTTGGATTTAACGCTGTCAAGCTGTTCTTTGCTTCTCGGTTTATAACCTGTAAACGCGCCAAGCGTTTCGTCAAGGTGTTCCATTGTGTCAAAACCTACAAGCGTGCATGTAATTTCGGGATGATCCCAAAGGAAGTGAAGCGCGCTGACCGCGGCGCTTTCGTTATCTTTTTTGATAAATTTAAAAAGTTCAGGGTGCTGCGGAATAACGCCGCCTCCAAGGGGATTCATAACAACAGACCCAAGATTTTTTTCCCGTATCGCGTCGAACGCTTCCTGCCTTGTTTTAAAATTGTACGCGGAGTAGCCGAAAAGAACGCCTTCAAAAACA
The DNA here is from genome assembly GCA_009786495.1 of Treponema sp. The sequence goes on along the minus strand of WQTB01000076.1, from coordinate 5,675 downwards.
TCTTCCATTAACAGTTCTTTTATTTCATTTTTAATAAGATGGCTTGAAACGCAGATGTGTTTAATCAACCCTTCTTCTTTTAACCTGATAAATGTTTTTAAAATGCCGTCTTTTTTTCTTTTTTCCCAGCCGTCAAGGTTCGTTATGCACCATATATGATAAAAATCGATTGAGTCAATGCCGAGGCGTTTCAGCTGGCTTTCAATTTCGCTTCTTACCGCGCCTTCTTCGCTTGCGAATGTTTTTGTCGCGCAATAATAGGGAAGCCCTTTTTTTCTTAATTCTGCGAAACCTTTGCCGAAAACAGTTTCGCTTTTTGTTTCAAAATAACCGGGGGCAGTATCAAAATAATTTATGCCGCCTTCGGCAGCTTTTACCATGAGGCGGACGCACTCGTCATGATCGTCAATGTTCTTAAATCTCATTCCGCCGAACCCGAGAAGTGAAACCTTTTTACCTGTTTTTCCGTAGTCTCTGTAAATCATGCGCGCCTCCGGCATTAATAATAACAAATTTTCAATAATAAAATCAACTTAATTTGTTAAGATCAAAAGGCGTTTCCTGATAAACATAATTTAGCCAGTTGTCAAAAAACAGGTTTGCGTGAGCGCGCCATCGGACAACAGGCGTTTTTGAAGGATCGTCTTCAGGGTAATAATTTTTGGGCATATCTATGGGAAGGCCCCTGGCAAGGTCCCTTCTGTATTCGCGATCCAGCGTTAAAGGATCGTATTCAAGATGACCGGAGACATAGACTTCCCTTCCTTCGCGGGCTGTGATGATAAAGACGCCGGCCTCTTCAGTTTCGGATTGAATCGTAAGGCGCTTTTCCGCGGCAATCGCGTTTCTGTCGCTTGTTGTGTGTCTTGACTGCGGAGCAAGGAATTCATCGTCAAAGCCGTGGAAAAGCAGATGGTACTGTTCATTTACNGCNTGCGGGAAAATTCCGAAAAGTTTTTTTTCAAGCGGATATTTTTTNATGCCGTAACGGCGGTAAAGACCCGCCTGAGCTCCCCAGCAGATATGAAGACAGGAAAAAACATTATTCTGCGAATAATCGATAATTTTTGCAAGTTCATCCCAGTAATCAACATCTTCAAACTCGATTGTTTCAACAGGCGCGCCTGTTATTATAAGCCCGTCAAACCGGAGTTTTTTATTGACGATTTCTTTCGCGCTAATATAAAATTTTTCAAGATGACCGGGCGGCGCGTTCTTCGATGTATGGCTGCCCATTTTTAAAAAAGTGATGTCAACCTGAAGCGGGCTTTTGCCCAAAAGGCGCAAAAGCTGGGTTTCCGTATCGACTGTTGTCGGCATAAGGTTTATTATTCCGACTTTTAAAGGTCTTATATCCTGAGATATGGCGCGATCCTCTGTAATGACAAAAACTTTTTCTTTTATTAATTCATTGAATGCTGGTAATTCTCTTGGTATTCTTATCGGCATTCTTCATTTTTATCATACATGAAGAAAAAAACCAATATGTTAACGCGAATCCGTGCCGTTCTGCTGTAATTATTTTTATTTTTTGCCTTTTTTACAGATTTTATCTGCAAAAACCTGATAATTATTTAAAAATATTTATAGTAATTCTTAAATTCATATAATTTTTAAGTTTTATCTTGATGTTATTATTAAAATAAGTTAGATTTGAATATAAGTATTAAAGAAAGTTATATAAATTCGAAAAGCCGGTTTTTCTGGTTAGATTTAAACCCGTATTCAAGGGGAGTAGGCTTTGAAGACAATCTTCGTTGTTGACGACAGTGATACCAATTTGTCAATGGCTGAAGCGGTTTTGGAAGACAAATACCGTGTTATGACCATGCCTTCTTCAACAAAAATGTTCGCACTTCTTGAAAAAATCATCCCCGATTTAATTTTACTCGATATTGAAATGCCGGAAATGGACGGTTTTGAAACNATCGAAGCGTTAAAAAAAGAAGGCAGATGGTCNGATATNCCGATCATGTTTTTAACAGGGCGCAATGACGCCGACGCTGAAGCCCGCGGCCTTGAAATGGGAGCCGTGGATTTTATCACAAAACCTTTTTCGGCTCCTGTGCTGCTTAACCGGATACAGACTCATCTTGACATCGACAGCATTATCCGCGACAGAACAGCGCAGCTTCACAGACTGCAGAACAGTATTGTTTCAGTTCTCGCGGACATGGTGGAAAACCGCGATAAAGGAACAGGCGGCCATATTGAGCGCACTTCAATCTACATAAAAATAATAATTAATGAAATGAAGGAAAAAGGCGTTTACTCGGACGAAATTAAAAATTGGGATGTAGAAAAAATGATTTCGTCGGCAAGGATGCACGATCTCGGGAAGATTTCAATAACCGACATCATCGTGAATAAGCCCGGTAAACTTACAGATGATGAATACGAAATAATGAAAAGCCACGCGGTTGAAGGCGAGCGCATCATAGACGAAATTATTTCGCGCACAGGCGAAGGCGAATTTTTACGTAACGCAAAACTGTTCGCGGGAACTCATCATGAAAGATGGGACGGCAAGGGCTATCCACACGGGCTTAAAGGCGATAAGATACCGCTTCAGGGGCGGATAATGGCTATTGTCGATGTGTACGACGCCCTTGTGTCCGAACGTCCGTATAAAAAAGCATTCAGCGACGACGATGCTGTAAATATTATCATGCAGAATTCAGGCTCGCACTTTGATCCGAAAATAGCGGAGATATTTTACGAAGCCAGAAACCGTTTAAAAGAGGCCAAAGCCGGCCTATGATGAGGTCATTACTTAAAAAACTTATTGCGGTAATTACGCACGCGCAGGTTTTGTGCGTTCTGCTTGCTTTTGCCCTGATGGTGTTTTTAAGTTATTACTTCATGAGCAATATCGAGCGAAGGCATCTTCTTACCAATGTAAACAACGCCATTTACAATACGCAATCCCAGATTATCGCGGACCTTCTTGAACCTGAAACCACATTGGGAGTAATTGCGGAAAACGTCAGGCGCATGATTCTGGGCGGCTCCGGTCCTGATGATATTTCTGATTATCTTGTTTCTACCGCCGAATATCTGATAGCGGACGAAAGGCTTATGTATACCACGACAGTCTACGGATATTTTGACGTATTCGGCGGACTGTTTCTTGCGGGCATAGACTGGTCGCCGCCTGAAGATTTTCATATTAATGAACGCCCCTGGTATGTTGTCGCTGTGGAAGGAAACGGAAGAGTGGGAGTTACAGAGCCTTATTACAACATGATGCTGGAAATCAGCACGCTTTCTTTTTCGCGGCGTATTTTTGACGACGACGGCAATCCGCTCGGCGTTGTCTGCCTTGATGTGCTTCTTGACAGAATTCAGGAGTACGCGATAAGGACAACTGTTACAGAAGACGGTTACGGAATTTTATTTGACAAAAGCTTTAACGTTCTGGCTCATCCTGTTCCGTCTTTCATCGGCAGAAATTTATCTATGATGAATGACGGAGAAGCGATAAAGGAAATACTGCTTCAGGGCGGAGAAATCTCAGAGCGCAGGGCAAGGGATTATAACCAGAACGAATCGATCACTTTTATCAGACGCCTTGATAACGGCTGGTATCTTACCATTATGGCGTATGCCGATAAATATTATCAGAGCGTAAGGGACATCGGCATAATTTTTATTGTTCTCGGTTCCCTTCTTTCGCTTGCATTGATATTGATCCTGCTTAACATTTTATCCGGAAGAAAAAAGGCTGAGGAGCGTACGCGGATAATGCTTGACGCAGTTCCCATCTGCGTAAATTTCTTTGATAAAAATTTTAACATAATTGACTGTAATCAGGAAGCTTTAAAGCTTTTTGAATCTTCAAGCAAGAAGGAATACAGCGAAAGGTTTTATAGCGATTATTCGCCTGAGTATCAGCCTGACGGATCTTTGACTAAAGACAAGGCGAAGGAATTACTCAAGAAAGCGTTCGACACAGGGTACTGCCGTTTTGAATGGATNCATCAAAAGCCAAGCGGCGATTTTATTCCAAGCGAAGTNACGCTTATCCGCGTTAAACACAGAAATGAAAACATTGTCTGCGGGTATACCCGCGACATGCGCGAGATAAACGAAGTAACNTCAAGGTTACGCGAAGCCGATGAGCGCACAATGCTGATGCTTGACGCGGCTCCGTTAGGCGTAACAATGTGGGACAGGAACATAAATCTTATCGACTTTAACTACGAAGCCGCCAGAGTTCTCGGCATTTACAGCAAGGAAGAGTACCACGCAAAATTCATGGGGACGGCTCCAGAATATCAGCCTGACGGAAGAAAATCATCCGATGTAATGGCGGAATTTATAAACAAGGCTTTCAGGGAAGGCCAGAATCACATGATCTGGAATCATAACAATGTTGACGGGACGACAATACCNTTTGACGCGTCCGCTGTCCGCCTTGTTTTAAGNGATGATCCTGTTGTTGTAATTTACTGCAACGACCTTCGCGAACTGAACGCCGCGATCGTNAACATGCAGGAAGCGGACGAATGCAGACAGGCCCTGTTTGATACTACGCCTCTTGGCTGTTTTATGATTGACAGCTCTTTTAATGTGCTTGAATGTAATCAGGAAATAATAAGGCTTTTTGATCTTAAAAATAAAAGNGACTACATNAACAGTTTCTTTAATCTGTCGCCTGAATACCAGACAGACGGAANGAAGTCNCATGAAAAACAGCAGGAAGTTATTCAAAAGGCGATAGACGACGGAATCTGCAGTTTTGAATGGATGCACCGCAAAATGAACGGCGAGCTTATTCCCTGCGAAATTACGCTTGTAAGCGTAATGCTGCGAAATGAAAAAGTAGTATGCGGTTACATTCAGGATTTACGCGAAATAAGATCGATGATGACAAAAATGCGCGAAGCCGACGAATGTACGCAGGTTCTGTTTGACACAACGCCTCTTAGCTGCTTTATGATTGACAATGCGTCCAAAGTAATTGAATGTAACCAGGAGATAGTAAGACTTTTTGAGCTTTCTGATAAAAAAGAATTTATTAACAATGAGTACAATTTCTTCCCNGAGCGCCAGCCGTCGGGCGAACTGTCCGATGATATTGTCCGTAAATATATTAACGAAGCGTTTGAAGAAGGTTACTGCCGTTTTGAAATNATGCATCAAAAACCNGACGGCGAACAGTTTCCGACTGAAGTTTCATTTGTCAGGGTAAAGTTCAAGGGAGTGTACGCNGTCGCAGGCTACATCAGGGATTTAAGGGAACTTAAAACAATGATAGCTGAAATGCGAAGNGCGGAAATTGCCGAAGAAAGCAACAAGGCAAAAAGCGATTTCCTTGCCAAAATGAGCCATGAAATCAGAACCCCGATGAACGCGATTTTAGGGATTACAGAGATTCAGCTTCAGGACAATACGCTGCCGCTTGTTACAAAAGAAGCGCTGGAAAGAATTTATAATTCNGGCGATCTGTTGCTTGGAATAATTAACGACATCCTTGATCTTTCAAAAATAGAGGCAGGGAAGTTTGAGCTTCTGACGTCGCAGTACGACATCGCAAGCCTTATTCACGACACTGTCAAACTCAATATTATGCGCTATGAAAGCAAGCCAATCGATTTTAAATTAATTGTTGACGAAAATATTCCGTCCGCATTTATCGGCGACGAACTTCGCATAAAGCAAATTTTGAATAA
>WQTB01000075.1 GCA_009786495.1 Treponema sp. | reverse complement strand
TAATATTCCCGGTTATTGACAACGGCAAATTAAAAGAGCTTCAAAAACATTATAAATTTCATACATGGGAAAAAGTTGATGAAAACAATACCGTTATCCGCCTTGTATGCAGCTTTGCCACAGACGAAAGCGAAGTTGATAAATTTATCGAAATGCTGTAAAGGGCGGTTAAAGCCTAATTTTTAATGCTTCATTAATTATTTTATGTTTTAAAAAATACTGCGGCCTAGAAGACTCGAACTTCCATACCTCTCGGCACTAGCACCTCAAGCTAGCGTGTCTACCAGTTCCACCAAGGCCGCAATTAAAACAGTCTTATTACCTACCTTATATACTTAAAATCATCTTCTGAAAAGCGCGGATCATATAAATGATACTGCCGTATATTCTTACCTGTTTTAAATTATTTGTCAAGATGTTATTTTACTCAGGTTTTGTATTTGACAAAAAAAAATAAAAATTATATACTAACCGCATTATGAGTAAAACGAATTTGGATTCTGTGCAAAATTTATCCCTTCGCGAAAGAAAAGTTGACATCTTTTATATGGTGATCTTTTCAATTTTCTTTGTCACATCCTGCATTGCAGACATGGTTCCGGCTATAGGCGTCAATTTTGATAATCCTTCGGCCAACTTTATTGTGAATGCCAACCATTGGTACGCGGACGGGGGGACTGATAAATTATTTCAAAACCCGCCTTTCTGGATGAAAATTATTATCAGCCTTTCTGCGTTTGTTTATATGCCTTTTTATGCGATCCTTGTGGTATCTTTATGGCGCGGCTGGAACCGTATCCAGCTTTTTTGTGTAATTTACGCGACGATGATAGCCTGTAACACAGGCATTATTGTGTTTGGAGTTGAATTTTTCGGAGAACCGGAGTGGAGAACGGAAAACCCGGTAAAATTTCTTTTATTCAACCTTCCTTATGTGCTGATTCCTATAACCCTTTTGATCAGAATGCGAAAACCGCTGCCCTTTACGCGTAAATTCTAGTTCGCTCATTAACATGAAAAAAAGGGCGATAATCAGCGTTTACAATAAAGACGGTATACTGGAACTTGCGTCTTTTTTAAATGAATCAAAGTGGGAAATCATCTCGACCGGAGGAACTTCCAAATTTTTACAGGATAACAGTCTGCCTGTAACGGATATTTCAAAAGTTACGGGCTTTCCGGAGTGTCTTGACGGGCGCGTTAAAACTCTTCATCCTGCGATTCATGCGGGCATTCTTGCAAGAAGGGATTTGCAAAGCCACACCGAGACCTTAAAAACATTAAATCTTGAAACGATCGATCTTGTCTGCGTTAACCTTTATCCTTTTTTTGATAAAGTAAAGGAAAATTCTCTTAACGAAGAAGAAAAAATCGAGTTTATCGATATCGGCGGACCGGGCATGCTGCGTTCTGCGGCTAAAAATTTTAATGATGTTATAGTGCTAACTGATCCTTCGGATTATGCCAAGGCAATTGATGGAATAAAAAATAATAATATTTCCCGCGATTTTAAAAAACGTCTTGCGGGCAAGGTATTTTGTCTTACTTCGGCGTATGACGCGGCTATTGCGCGCTTCCTTTGCGCTGACGAGTATCCGGCTTATCTGCCGCTTTCCATGAAAAAAGGTCAATCGCTTCGTTACGGTGAAAACGGCCATCAGTCCGCGTCTTTGTATCTTAACGCGGATAGGGACGGAGCGCTCGGCGCGATGAAGCAGCTGCACGGAAAAGAGCTTGGTTACAACAATATAAGGGATTTGGATATTGCATGGAAAGCGGCGTGCGCGTTCGGACTTGAAAAAGACGGAACCGCTCCCTTTGGAAACGATGATTTAATAAAATTGTTGCCGGATGTTTCAGATAGAATAAAAACATGCTGCGTTGCTGTTAAACACAATACGCCCTGCGGCATAGCCCTTGGAGACACGCTGTCTGAAGCGTATGATAAAGTCTACGCCTGCGATCCTGTTTCAATTTTCGGCGGAATAATTGCGTGTAACGTAAAAGTTGACGCTTCTACAGCGTTAAAATTAAGCCAGCTATTTCTTGAAGTAGTCGCGGCTCCCGGTTTTGACGATGAAGCGTTTGATATTCTTTCAAAAAAGAAAAACATCAGGATAATAAAACTTGACAGGGCGCCTAAGCAGACGCATGAATGTATCGCTGTCGACGGCGGCCTTCTTGTTCAGCAGACCGACAGGATTCTTTTTGAAAAATGGGATGTTGTTACAAAAATAAAACCGGAAAAACGCGATATAGAAGACATGATTTTCGGCATGAGAGCTGTCACCTTTGTAAAATCCAATGCGATAGTAATTGTTAAAGAACAGTCTGCAACCGGTATCGGGGGAGGGCAGGTTAACCGTATCTGGCCTTCCAAAGATTCGCTTAAAAGAAGCGCGTCTTCGCTTGAAGCCGCTTCGCGGGAATCAGCCGATACAGGCGGAAGTCCGTGGAAAGATTGTCTTCCGGCAAGAGTGCTTGCATCGGACGCGTTTTTCCCGCTTCCTGATGTTGTAGAAGCCGCGGCCGCTTCAGGAATCAAAGCGATAATACAGCCCGGCGGTTCAATTAAAGACGACCTTTCTGTAATGGAATGCGACAAGCACGGAATTGCGATGGTATTTACAGGCACCCGCCATTTTAAACATTAACTGCTTTTAAAATACCTTACAGCGCCTGTGAAAATATCCATCTTTTCCATTCCGGGAATATTTTTGTAAATGCCGTCATCGTAACGCTCGTTATGCGCCATTTTGCCGAATACCCTGCCGTCCGGTGACGTAATGCCTTCTATCGAATAATCAGAATTGTTTGGATTAAACCGGATGTCCTGGCTCGCATTGCCGTCAAAATCCGCATATTGAGTCGCTATCTGACCGTTAGCTGCAAGTTCTTTTATNATTGATTCTTCTGCAGTAAATCTTCCTTCGCCGTGAGAAACGGGAACAATATATACCGAGCCNGCNTNAAGATGCGAAAGCCACGGTGATTTGTTTGACNCAATTCTTGTATTTACNAGAACCGACTGGTGCCTTCCTATCGTATTAAAGGTAAGGGTAGGAGATGATTCGCTCATGTTCCTGATCTCNCCGTAAGGAACAAGACCTAGTTTGACAAGAGCCTGAAAACCGTTACAGATACCAAGAATAAGTCCGTCTCTTTTCTGTAAAAGATCCATAACGGCGTCCGTAATCGCCGCGTTACGCAGAAACGCGGTGATAAATTTTCCCGAACCGTCAGGTTCGTCGCCCCCGGAAAATCCGCCCGGAATAAATAAAACATTAGATTCTTTAAGCTCTTTAACAAATTCAAGAACGCTTTGCGCTATATCGCTTAAAGTTAAATTTCGTATAACAAATATTTTTGCTTTTCCGCCGGATTTTTCAACGGCGCTTGCGCTGTCGTACTCAGAATTTGTGCCGGGAAAAACAGGTATTAAGAATTCCGGCTTGCTGTTTTCCGCGGTACGAAAGCGGCATTTTATTATTTTTTCTTTTAATAAAAAATTAAAATTTTCTGTCTTGCTTTTTTGTATTGCGTAATATTTNTAAACNGGTTCAAGTGTGTTTTCCCATGCGAATTGCAATTTGTAAAAAAGCATTTCTACCGATTTNGTCTTTAATAAATACGTATTTGTNGTCCTTCCNAAAATTACGGCGTCTAAATCGCCGCTTTTTATCGACAATTTTTCATTCACTTCGACAACAAACCCGCAAAAACCGCCGCTTTTAAAAAGATCATTTTCCGCCGTAAAACCAACGCGGTTTCCAAAGCACATTTTTATGACAGCTTCCGCGGTTCCTCCTGTTCCCGCCGCCCATGCGGAAATAATTACGCCGCGGTAAATATAATCTTCGACAATGTCAAAGAATCTGCATAACGATGAAAAATCATAATTGCCTTCATTAAAAACGGAAGGTTTTATAAGATATACATAACTATCCGGTTTTTTAAATTCCGGCGATATAATATTATCTGTATCTGCAACTGATACCGCGAACGAAACAAGCGTAGGAGGCACGTCGATTTTAAAATCTGATGTCTCATAACTTCCTGACATTGAATCCTTACCGCCGATTGCGGCTACAGAAAGTCCAATCTGCGCGTCAATGGCTCCCAAAAGAGCGCCTGCGGGTTTTCCCCAGCGAACAGGATCGTCGCGAAGTCTTTCAAAATATTCCTGAAAAGAAAGCCAGCATTTGCTTCTTTTTCCGCCAGATGCGATAATTTTAGCAACCGAATGAACAACAGCGTAAACAGCTCCGTGGTACGGACTTTCCTGCGAAATAAAAGGATCAAAGCCGTAAGACATCAATGAACAGGTTTTGGTCTGCGAAGTAACGTTAATTTTATCAAACCGCNTGACAGGTATTTTTGCCGCCATTGACTGNACAGGCGTTAGCTGATATTTCCCGCCGTAGGGAGCCAATAAAGTNGCGGCTCCGATGCATGAATCAAAACGATCCGAAAGGCCTTTTTGCGAACAGATATTAAGGCTTCNAATAAATTTTATTANTTCATCTTCGTTATTAAAAAGCGTTATNTGATCTTTATTTTGAGANGCCTTTCTCGCATTAATGCGCGCTTTTGCGTATTTTTTCGCTCCGTTTGAATTTAAAAAATCTCTTTTTAAATTTACAATTTCCTTTCCTCTCCATTTCATCACAAGGCGGCNTGAATCAGTAACTTCGGCGATTACCGCAGCTTCAAGATTTTCTTTTGCNGCAAGTTCTATAAATTTGTCAGCATCATTTTTATTTGTGACTACAGACATTCTTTCCTGACTTTCNCTTATCGCAAGCTCGGTTCCGTTAAGNCCTTCGTATTTTTTTAGGATTTTATCAAGGTCTATAACAAGGCTGTCNGCAAGTTCNCCTACAGATACGCTGACGCCGCCCGCGCCNAAATCATTGCACCTTTTAATTAACCGCGTAACAGAAGGGTCACGGAATAGCCGCTGTATTTTTCTTTCTTCAGGCGCGTTACCTTTTTGAACATCGGCGCCGCATGTTTCCAAAGACGCGCTTGTATGCGTTTTTGAAGAGCCTGTCGCGCCTCCGATGCCGTCGCGTCCTGTTCTGCCGCCGATTAAAATTATTTTATCTCCTTTAACCGGAATTTCTCTTTTTACATTTTCCGCGGGAACGGCGCCGATTACTGCTCCTATTTCCATTCTCTTTGCCGCATAACCGTCGTGATAAATTTCTTCAACTAAACCTGTCGTAAGCCCGATCTGGTTTCCGTATGAACTGTAACCTGCCGCGGCTGTTCTGCAGATTTTTACCTGCGGAAGCCTTCCCTGCAATGTTTTTGCGGCGCTGACAAGNGGGTTTGCNGCGCCTGTTACGCGCATAGCCTGATAAACATACGCNCTTCCCGAAAGCGGATCGCGTATTGCGCCGCCAAGNCAGGTTGCGGCTCCGCCGAACGGCTCAATTTCTGTCGGATGATTATGGGTTTCATTTTTAAACATTAAAAACCAGTCTTCGTTTTTGCCGTTAACATCAACTTTTATTTTTACAGAACACGCGTTTATTTCCTGCGATTCATCAAGATCGCATAACATTCCCCTGCTTTGTAAATATTTCGCGCCGATTGTAGCCATCTCCATCAAAGTTACAGGCTTGTCATCCCTTCCAAGGGAANATTTAATTGCCNTAAAATTTTCAAAGCTTTTNTTAATTTGATTATCTTCAATTTGAATATCAGTAAGTTCTGTAAGAAATGTCGTGTGACGGCAGTGATCCGACCAGTATGTGTCAAGAACTTTAATCTCCGTCATTGACGGATTGCGTTTTTCAATGTCTTTAAAGTAATCCTGGCAGAATTTAATATCCGCAAAATCCATCGCAAGGTTTAATGAAAGGCGCAATTCTTCAAGTTTTTTTTCAGTTAAGGAAATAAAATTATCTAAAATTTCAACGTCATCCGGCACAGGAAATTCCTGCATCAATGTCTGCGGTTTATCAAATGACGCACTGCGGCTTTCTACGGGATTTATCAGCCATGATTTTATGCGGGAAAAGTCATCATCAGAAATATTTCCGTAAACGGCAAAAATTTTTGACGAATGAATTTTCGGCCTTTCCTTTCCTGTGGCAAGCGAGATACACTGTTCGCAGGAGTCGGCGCGCTGGTCAAACTGCCCGGGATGAAATTCCACGGCAAACGCGCGTGAGCCGTTTAAATCGGGAAGCTCGTCGTAAATAATGTCTACAGGCGGCTCTGAAAAAATTGTATTTTTCGCGGATTCAAAATCCTGTGCGCTTATGCCTTGCGCGAAGTAGCGGTTAATAATCCTTACTCTGGAAATATCATTAATCTGAAGCGTAAGACGCAAATCGTCTGCGACAGAAGCGGCTTCATCGGCAAACGCTGGTTTTTTTTCTACGTATATCTGGAAAACACTCATGGAAATATTATATTCATTAATAAATAAAAATACAGGGTTCGGGCTTAAACATATAATCCGCGCTTCATGTTATAATATCTGAATGGACTCAAAAACGCAGCGAATAGGCGAGCTTGAAAAGTTAATTATTAA
>WQTB01000074.1 GCA_009786495.1 Treponema sp. | reverse complement strand
CACACTGATGAAAAAAGCCTTGATGACACATATCAGGCGATGGGACGCGCGTACCGCAAAATTTTTAAACGCTGCGGGCTTTCTGTAATTCCGGTAAAAGCGGACTCAGGCGCGATGGGCGGAAGCGGATCGGAAGAGTTCATGGTGGAAAGCAATATCGGCGACAACACATTGATACTTTGCGAAAACTGCGATTATGCCGCCAATGTGGAAAAGGCTTCGTGCGCCCCTGATCATAAAACGCAGTCAAAATCTTCTTTTGTACCAATCGAAGAAGCCAAGACCGCGGCAGCCGGCGCTCCCGCGTATATGAAGATCGATACGCCCGATATTAGAACAATCGATGAACTCTGCGCCTTTCTTAAAACAGATTCAAAAAGTTTTATTAAAACGCTGATTTACCGCGCAGTAAATGTCGAACTTGATCTTTCTTCTGCGCCAGGCTGCGGTAAACTGGAGCGTAAAAAAGCTTCGCAGGACGCGCCATTAACATACGCCGAAGCGTTTTTCGCCGTCGCGATAAGGGGCGACCTTGACGTAAACGAAGTGAAACTCGCTTCCGTATTAAAGGCAGGCGAAACCGCTCTGGCTTCCGACGCCGATGTTACGCGCATTACAAACGCGCCTGTCGGATTCGCAGGTCCCGTCGGATTAAAGGGACTGCCTGTAATTATCGATTACAGCGTAACAGCGATGACAGGCGCAATTACAGGCGCACTTGAAAAAGATTTTCATTTNAAGAATGTCGCGTACGGCCGTGATTTTGAAGGCTGGATGANAGAAGACATCCGCACTGTTAAAGCAGGCGANAAATGTTCCATCTGCGGCGGCGAACTGTATACAAAAATGGGCAACGAGCTTGGCCATATTTTTAAGCTTGGTTATAAATACACGCAATCGATGAACGTCAGTTATCTTGATGAAAACGGCAAGAGCAAAATGCCTTTAATGGGCTGNTACGGNATCGGAATCGATCGCACNCTTGCTTCGGTTATCGAAGAGCATCATGACGATGCGGGAATCATNTGGCCTGCCGCGGTCGCCCCTTTCCATGTCATTATCGTTCCTATAAAATACGACGGCGCGGTAAGGGAATGCGCGGACAGACTTGCGTCAGATTTAAAAGAAAGGCGCATTGACGTTCTGCTTGACAACCGCAATGAGCGCCCGGGCGTAAAGTTTAATGACGCGGATTTAACNGGTATTCCTTACCGCGTTGTAATCGGCGATAAAGGACTCGCCTGTGAAACGCCGCAGATAGAAGTAAAACGCCGCCGCGAAAAAGAAAACCGCATGATCGATCTTGACAAAGCCGCAGGCGAAATTGCGCTTAACGTCCAAAACGAACTGCAAAACGGCGCTGAAACCACAAACTGGCTCAGCCTAATTTCTTCTTAGTTCATCGGCTCTTCTTTGGGCTTCAGCCAAAAGATTCTGTATCTGCGTCTCGGCTTCCCGTTCAATTCTTCCCGCGCTGTTTTCGGCTTCACGCCGTATTGTCTCCGCCGTTTCACGCGCCGCGGCCTGGGCCGGTATTCTTAAAATGGGATTCGATATGCCTGCGGCTTCATTTAACGTTCTTTCCGCCAAAGCCGCGGCTTCGCTTCTTACCCTGTCCGCGGCCTGCTTTGCGGTATTGCGGATATTATTCGCCTGAGTCTGTGCTTCCGCCATTATCTGATCAATCTGGCGGTTAACTTCTTCGTTTACGCGGGATACCGCATCGTCAACTATCTGCGTTACAGTTTCCGTTACCTGTGCGATAACAGAATCCGCAATCGCGCCCGCCATGTCCGCGATGCCAAGATTTATCTCCGGGTTTTTCGCATTTCCGCGCACATATCCTGTAAGTTTTATTTCCCTTACGCCGGAGCCGCCTGGGATGCTGCTTAAAATGTTTTCCGCACCTGATCCTATTACAGAAACCGGCATGGTCNCGTCTATTCTGTAGTTTAACGTCAAATCAAGCCCCTGTTCGCCCTTTATCTCCATTCTTGCGGANTGAATGTTAAACACAATCGGATCGTCAATTATCAGCTTTCCGTCTTTGATCGTAAAACCAATGTTAACATTNCCNAGAGACGGCGTNCGCCAGCTTTCATTTTTAATAATATCCGCTACAGCGGCGAAAACNGGCGAGTTTCGTATCTGCAGATTCTGCGTCTGCAGCCTTCCCCGTGAATTAATTTTATCCAGAACCGGCGAAAGGCTTTCGTCCAAAACGCTNTTTATCGCGATGGAAGCGGACACCCTGCCTGTATAATTCTGCGGATCGGGCANAATATTNGAAATTACAGAAAACGAAGAAAGNGCCGAACTTATGTCAAACTGCCTNATGTTCATGTCAAAATCAATAAAGGGAGTTTTTATATCCTGCGTNTTATATTCGCCGTTAAGTGTCATGCTTCCCTGCAGAAGATTCATCCCGAGGTTTTGCATAACAAGCCTGCCTTCTTTCGCGAAAATAATTCCTGCGGTATCCGCAATAACAAGATCGTCAAAAATAATCCTTCCGGCGTTTAGATTTAATGTAAAATCAATATTTTTTGGAACTTCTATTACACTTAACGCGGATTTTTTTTCTGTTTCAGAAACTGTTTCTTCCTTTTTCTCCTTCCCGCCGCCCATAAATTCATTAAGATTTATGTTATTCGATCTGATCGAAAGAGCGCCCCTGACAGTTTCATTTTTTAGGATATACGGTATAAAATTTTCTAGCGAACCGGTTATTGAAACATCAGTGCCGCCTGTTATAATATCCTGAATCTCAAGCCCTACTGCGCGCGGCGTAAAATTTAAATACAGGCTTGTTATACCGATTTTCTGCGGAAAGGCGGGGCTTTCAAAATTGACTTTGCTTAAATTCAAATGGCCTTCAAGCCTGAAGTCTTCGTATTGTTCATTTTCCAGCGTTGACAGTTTTCCGGAAAGCGCGATATCACATTCAAGAAGGCCGCTTAAAACGGTATCTTCCAGCGGAATAATATCCGTAATTGATTCAATGTCGATTACTCCCGCGAAAACCGCCGCAACCTGCAGATCGCTTTCAGGCGTTTTCGCGTGAACTTCCGCGCTGAAAGGATTGCCCGCAATTTCAAAACCAAACCTGTTAATATCAACTGTCGTGCGGTCAAAAACTTCGCCGTCATAATGGGCGTTAAGCGCAATATTTATTCTATCCACGGATTTTGGCAGGGCGGGATATCTGAACATCGCGTTATTAACGGAAAGATTTATATCCGCGCTTGGCATTGACGCTTTGCCGTAAGTCCCCTTTATCCGGCCGTTTAAATCAAGGCTNCCCGTTGTCTGTAAATCGCTGAAGCTTGTCATGTAAATCGCGGGAACCAGCGATAAAAGNCTTTTAAAATCAGTTCTATCCGTGGCGAACGCGANATCCGCNGTTATATCGCTTCCGCGGATTCCGGCNGAGCCGTCAAGNTTTAAAACAATTTCATTTAAATTAAACCTGTTGTCTTTCAGCGTAAAGTCAAGATTTTTAAGGTCGGCTCCGATTTCGGAAATAAATCCTACGGACGCGTTATTCGCCATTCGGATGCCGTTAAGCAGGAAATCAATTCCTTCAACCGCAAGCTCAAGATTTAAATCTACAATTTCCTTTGTCATATCGCCGCGCAGAACCAGATTCAGCGCTTTTACTTCAGCGCTCATGTTTCTTGAATCATCGCGGAACGAAGCCGTCAAATTGCGGATTTCAAATATCCTTAATCCTATGTTAAACCCGAAAGAAACGGGTTCCTTCTCTTCTGTTGTAACAACAGCGGTTTCATCTGTTTCTTTTGTCTTAAAAATTTCCCAGTTTGCGCTGCCGTCTTCCAGTATGCGCCCGTTAAGATTCGCGTTTTCAAGCAGAATGGATTTAACTTCCATATTCATTCTGATTACGCTCAAAATATCAGCCGTTACGCTAAATCTGTCAAAGGCGACAAGCAGCTCGCCGTCAAAATCACCGGTTCCTGTCACTTCAAGGCCTTCCAGAGCGACATAGGCATCGGGAAAATTGCGGATAAAGGAAAGCTTTAAATCTTTAAAATCTATTTTTGCAAGAAACAGTTTATTAAGTTCTGTTTTTGCAATTTCCATTAATTGATCTTTAAAAAGAAGCGGAGTAACAAGCAAAATTAAAATTATCGCGAGTATTGTGCATAATGTAATAATTAATATTTTTTTTATTACTTTCGCGGCTTTTGTCATTATTTCCTCTTTAATAAGTTTAACACTTAAATTGTTAATTGTCGAATTTATTATTTATATAATTTTATGTTATATTGGGTGTTTTTAATATTTAAATAACGTTTATCAAAAAAAAACGGAAGCTGTTCAGAAATTTAAACCCCTGAACAGTTCCGCCGTTTAAATCAGGTTATTTTAAGGGCTTTTTTAAAATTGACAACAATTTCGTCTACCATGGGTCTTGCGTCAATATCTAGCAACATACCCTTGTCACGGTAAAATTGTATTAAAGGAGCTGTCTGCTCGCGGTATACTTCAAGACGCTTTTGCACGGCTTCAGGTTTGTCATCGTCACGGGTGTAGATTTCGCCGCCGCAGTGATCGCAGACATTTTCTTTGGAAGGTTTATTAAAAACCATGTGGAAGTTGTAACCGCACTTGCGGCATACACGCCTTCCTCCAAGCCGTTCCAAAACGCCGGAATCGGGAATATCAAAATTGATCACTTTATCTATCGCGGAAAAAGACTCAAGCGCTTTCGCCTGCGGAATTGTCCGCGGGAAGCCGTCCAGGATAAATCCTTTTTTGACATCATCCATCGTAAGTCTTTCTTTTACAAGAGCGATTGTAGTTTCATCGTCAACAAGCCTGCCGGCGTCAATTATCGCTTTTACTTTTACTCCAAGCGGACTCTGCGCAGCGATCGCCGCGCGGAAGATGGAGCCTGTGCTTATCTGTTCAATCTTAAGTATCTCAACCGCTTTTAAAGCCAGAGTACCCTTCCCCGCTCCCGGAGGTCCCAAAAAAATTAATTTCATATAAAGCTCCTTTTAATAATCATACAATGATATTGCGCGGCTAACAAGCAAAAATTACAAATATTCCTGCGCTTTTACGTTTTATTAAAAACATAAATCACAGTTTTTCTGCCGGATAATAAAACCGTCATATTGATTTGCATTACAAAAGACGCGGGAACCGCTTTTTTCAAATCGATTGTATTTGCACACAACACAACAGCTTTACCTTCGTTTTTTAAAAGTTTTTCAAAAGCGTCAAACATTTTAACATAAAAATCTTCATCTTTTATGTTTTTAAAATGCCCCCACGGCGGATCTGTTACAACCGCGTCAAAGTATGATTTTGCAAAACCATCTTCATTCTTTAATAATTCAAAGAAATCACCTTTTTTTAGAACAAAGCCTTTCTTCCCCTTGAATTTTTTTGCGGTATAATCCGCGGCGGANCTTTCATTTTCGCACGCTGTCATGTTTGTGATGTGAAAATATTTCATTGCCGCAGCCGGTATTGAACCGTAGCCGCAGAAAGGATCAAGCAAAGAATCGCTGTGTTTTAAACCCGCAAGACTGCACAGCGTCCAGGCAAGTGGCGGCGGAAGCTCCCCCTTGTGAAGCGTTTTTTCCCATGACTGGCGCAGCGTAAGACGCTTCATAAAAATTGAAAAATCATTTCCCGCCTGCCGGTCTTCTTTTCTGAACAGGAACCAGAATTCTGTATCGGGGAGCGCGCGATCGATCTTGAGCCCTGAAAGCCGCATAATTATTTTTTCAGCCTGCGTTCTCAGATTCCCGTTAATGGACGCAGGAATATTTTCATTGGAAATTACAATTCTGAAAGTGTGAAACTTCGCGCTGTTATTGATAATTATATTTTCTCTGTAACTGCCGTTTTCGTTTATTATAGAATTTATATGTTTTTCAAGACAGTAAATCCCGTTTTCTCCGCGATTTTGAATTTCCGCCTGATTCTTTTTTTTATATGAATGATCGTATAAATTTATCACCGCGAAAATATTATTAAAACAAAAAAAGTTAAGATTGCANTAATCCGTTTCTGTTTCAAAAAGNGCCGCNCCGTCAAGAAGTTTTATGATTTTCGCGTCAGTCAGCCGTTCCTTAATTTTTTCCGCAATGAAACACTGCAGCCCGGGAATAAATGTCGCATAATACTGGTTTATCATAATAATTTTATGTAATTTTTATTTCGCTGCTCCGCGATTTAACATTTTTTTTAGTTTAATCATGCGCCGGGCGTTACGAACAGCCGGTTGTACTGCCGCAGGTGTCGCATTTCATGCAGGTGCCGTTTCTTACCAGCGTAAAAGAACCGCAGGATGAGCAGGCATCGCCTTCATAGCCTTTTATGCGCGCATTTACAATTCTGATAACTTCGCTTTCAAGAGCAGGATATGGTTTATCAGCGGCAGATTGAGTCTGCGGGGCAGGAAAAGCTTCCCGTGTCTGGCTTTTTGCGGCGCTTCCCTGCCCCGCGGGAATCTGCTGCCGCGCCGGTTTGTTAGCTGAAATCGTCACGCTGTTCGGCCTGAAGCCCGCGCTTTGCCTGTCGC
>WQTB01000073.1 GCA_009786495.1 Treponema sp. | reverse complement strand
CTTTGTAACAGTGCTGTAAAGGAAATTATCGCTTTTTACTTTATACGAAAGACTGCCAGGGACAACGTAGGCCGCGGCCTGCGTTTTTGCAATCGCCGTGTTCATCGAACCTTTCCACGACAGAATGATAATAATTCCGATGACAGCTGAAATGATCCATGCGGCAATTACAAGGACAATGTTCCATCTGTAAAAAAAGTTATAGCTTCTTCCCCACCTTGTATCGAGCTCAAGAAATTCCGACCAGTTTTGCAAATAGGTATTGTAGGCTTCATAATTGTTTCCCGCGCTTAAAAATTTTAATAAATCACTTTCAAGTTTGTCAAAGGCGTAATCGTTTAAAATTTTTATCGCTTTTCCTGACGTGCTGATCCAGTAATCCCTTGTATCCGTTACCTGAAGAAAAAGGCAGCCGTCCCTGTCCTGTCCGAATCCGTAACCGTAAAAATCATAATAGTCATCGGCGTATTCCATCGGATTCATGCTGCTTATGTTTCTTTCTGTTACAATCACAATATCAAAATTATATTTTTCCGATATTGAGTTTATCCTGTTGTCAAGAATGGTTTTCTGGTTCGGGCTTAATAAACCCGCGTTGTCGATAATTCTTTCCTTTGAAAACGCCGGAACAGCCGAACATAAAACTAAAGATAATATAAAAAGTTTTAAACCTGTTTTTAACATATAAACTCCTACAAGAATATCCGCAGGGCCTGGATAATTAACGTAAAGATCGCGCCGAAAATTCCAGTATATAAAAGTCCGTATCTCCACGATTTGCCTGTATCGGAAGGAAGCCTTCCCACAAGCCGGCCTGTCTGTCCGTTCATCAGGAACATATAATCTTTATCTTTATACCTGGTGTTTAAAATCCACGCGGGCAGGAAGCTGTAGCTTACGGTTCCGCCGTGCGTATTTACGGATGAACTTTCCTTTGTAACGGAAGAGTATCCTGTAACGGAAGAAGCGAACTCGCTTTCTACTGTTGTTTTAATTCTGCGCTCGGCTCTTTCCTTGCTTTTTTCCGCGTCAACATCGTATTTTTCCGCGATGTAGCCAGAAAGAAAAGCGGTTTCAAAATCTTTTATGTCGGCATAATTGAAAGGCTCAATCGCGTCCATGAAGCTGTCGTCCATTTTTTCCGAGCCGTCCACGGGGATTTTTTCAAACTTCATGTCTCCTTCGCGTATGATGGAAAAATAGTCGGTTTTTGTATAATTGTAATTTGAGTCGCTCCATGATTTTATTTTAACAGCTTTGTAGCGGATATGACCTTCGGCGCTTGCGTCAAAAAGCCAGAACGGAAGATACACGCCCTGTATGCTGTTAACGCGGTTCTCGTTTTTAAAGCAGTTGGGAAGCAGTTTTTTTCCTTCGTAGAATTTTTTTAACGCGAGAACCGCGGCCTTTTTATCAAGTTTGAACGGAATTACATACCGCGGTTTTAACTGTCCTTCAAGGCGGCGAAGCACGATCTGNGAATTGCCGCAGTTGGGACACACCATCGCGGCTGTATTTTTATCGCCCAAAAGCTCTGCNCCGCANGAAGGGCAGGANCCCTGNGTTAATTCGTTAAGCTCGTTTGAATCCCATTCCTTTAGATCAGTTTTTCCGTCCCAGCCGAANTTGTCTTTTTCTTCTACCGCCAGATCTTTTTGATACGCTTCCAGCGCCGCGATTTCAAACTCCGCGTCGCAGAACGGNCATTTCATGGTCTGCGTCGAGCTGTCAAACTTTACCGCCCCGCTGCAGTTGGGGCATTTATATTCTTTTATTTCCATGTTGTCTGCTTATTGTTTTGGTTTGCCGCAGTCCGCGCAAAACTTTCCCGTGTTGCCGGTTTTTCCGCACGAGCATGTCCAGTCTCCTGCCGGCGCGGGTTTGCCGCATTCGGCGCAGAACTTCCCTGTGTTGCCTGTTTTTCCGCACGGGCATGTCCACCCTTGAGCCGGCGCAGGCTGTCCGCAGTCCGCGCAGAACTTTCCTGTGTTGCCTGCTTTTCCGCATGGACAAGTCCATCCGCCCTGAGCAGGCGCGGCCTGTTGAGCAGGCTGCTGCGGCGAAGCTTGCTGCGCGCCCATCTGGAAAAGCGCCTGCGGATTCATTCCGCCTGCCTGGCCTGCCATTCCCATTCCCATGAAACCAGTCATTGCGCCGGCTGTGTTTCCCGCGGCGGTGCGCATCGCGTCGCTTTGCGCGCTTACTAAAGCGGCTGCCGCCATTGTCGGATCGCGCATAACAGCGGACGCCTGAAGCTCTTTTATCTTTTTTTCATCTTCGGGCGAAGCGGTGCAGGTAATTCCGAAGTTTACAATTTCTATTCCGCGTCCGTCCCTCCACTTTGCGCTTAACGCTTCATTTAAAAGTTCCGCGAGTTTTTCGGTCTGGAAGGAAATTTCATGGTACTCAAGCCCGGTGCCTAATTTCCCGAGAGCGGGACCGAGAGCGGTTATGAGTTCGCTTTTAAGCTGGCTTTCTAAATTTTCCCTTTTATAAGGCTCTGATACATTGCCGCACACATTTGAATAGAACAAAAGCGGATTTGACATTCTGAACGAATATTCGCCGTTTGCCCTAAGGCTTATTGTAAGCCGTAAATTGATATTGGGATCGACAATTAAATACGGAATCGGGCTTGGGGTGCCGTATTTGTTTCCCATTATTTCTTTTGTATTGAAGTAATAAACTCTCTGATCCTTGGCAGGAATTCCGCCTGTTTTAAAACGTTCTTCTATGCTTTTAAAAATGCCTACGATTCCCTTTCCAAGTCCCCCGTAGAAAATGCTTGATTCGCTGCCCTGATCGTAGGTGTACTGGCCTTCTTCTGCGCAAAATTCCATAATGCGCCCGTTATCAATAATCGCCGCGGCCTGTCCTTTATTTACAACAATTCCGGAGCCGTTAGAAATTACATTATCTTCGCCTTTAGTATTGCTGCTTCTTTTACCTGATTTTTTCTGCCCCTTAGCTGCAAGCACATCCGCTTCAAGGCTTTCACAGACAAAGAACTCAAGCCATTGATCGGCAAAAGCGCCTCCGACAGCTCCTGTTAAAGCTTTTATTAAACCCATAAAATCTCCTTTTATTTTTAAAATCAGCGTTTATACTATAATAATAGTTACATGATATCGGCTTGTTGTCAATTAATATATAAATATATAAAAAAATAAAGGTTTTTATGCGTAAAAAACATATTTTTCCTGTAAAAGAGACGGCGTATTTTAAGACCAGCTTGACGCTGACTTATATCATAAGATAAATTATTTATAGAGGTGGAAAATGATTAGTAAAGTGCCGGCAGTCATCAGCCAGAATAATAAAGATCATGTAAAATGGTCTGACTCATACGCTCTTGGCATTAAAATAATAGACGATCAGCATAAAGCGCTAATCGATATTGTAAACGATTTATTTAATCACGCGACAGGCAGGGAATGGGAAGAACACGAGTATTTTAAGGACGTAATAAAACAGGCTGTTGATTATGTNAANTTCCACTTCGCGACAGAAGAAAAAATAATGATTTCCACAAAATACAAAGGTTATGAGGCACATAAAAAAAACCACGAAGAATTTATACTTCAGGTTGTAAAAACGGCAAAAGATTATGAATCCGGCAAAAGACTNACNCTTACTTCATTCGGTTATTTTTTAAAGGACTGGGTTTTATCCCACATTGCCGTAATGGACAAGAAATACTGCGAATATTTCAAAAGCATCGCGACGGTAAAAGCTGACGGAAAACTGCATATTTCGCTTGCGGAGATACCGCAGTAAACCGCGTTATGTGAAAAAACCGCTTTAGCTTTTTATATACAATTTTATTTTATAAAGACCCGGGCGTACCCTGTATTCTTCCCTTGTATCTGGTCCGCAGGTTGCCGTTCCCGCGCCGCGGCGGGCGATATCGATAAATAAAAACCAGCCGTTGTCTGCGCCTTGCTCTTTTAAATCGTATGTGTGCAGCGCTTCCCATAAATTTTCCAGGCTGTATTTTGAACAGCCGATGCTTACGGGTTTTTCCGCGAAGATTGTTATATTTTTTTGCGTGTCTTCGTTTACAAGCGTGAAATTTCTTACGCCGCTCCTTGAGCCGTTTTCCTGCGGTACGATATACGAAACTTCAAAATCTTCTATCGAATGTCTGTAACGCCCTAGAAACGCGGCTTCCATTCGATCAGGGTATGATTCGTGCGGCCCTGCGCCGAACCACGAAATTTCCTTATATGAAGACGGAATGCGCGCAGTTAATCCAACCCGCGGTAGTTCCGGAAGCGCCGGATCAAGATCAAAAACAGCTTCAAAAACCGCGGGCGTTCCGCGCGTAAGATAATATGAAAAGCTTCCGAGTCCCGGCGACCTTTTGTAACGCCTGTATTCTGGACAGGCGCTTTCGCCAGCCAATAGGTCTGCGCTGTAAAAAACAGCGGGAACGCCGTCATAAAGAACGTCTTCTTTTTTTTCATTGCAGACTGTAAGATGCAGAAGATCAAGATCGATCCAGTGGTACATTGCCTTGTTTTTATAATAGAAAGACATCGCCGGGTCTCCCCTTAATTTTATGTAAGTTTTTAAGCCGTCGTTTTGCGTCGCAGCACGGTAAAGGCACGGCGTAAATATTGAAGGAATGTCAAGCGGCAGTTTTTTTGCCTGGCTTTTTCCCATAAACGCATCCTGCGCTATTATTTTATTTTCCTTATAAATTTTTTGCGCCTGACATACAACATGGCCTTTATCCGCCCATTGAGTGTCTTCATTTAATATAAAATCGGCGTGAAACACCAAGGCGTTTTGCGCCTTTTGAATCAATGAACTGTCAATGTTAAATGAAATTTCAGTCTTCTGCCCGGGTTCAAGATCAGGAAGGTCTATGGTTTCCTTTTTTAGTATTTTTTCTTTTAAATCGCCTGAATTATCTTCAAAGAATTTATATTCAAGGCAAAGGTGATCAAGTTTAGAAAAATCATAATTATTTTCCAGTATAAACGTAAATGGTTTTCCAGGAATTTCTTTAAGGTTTAAGGGAGCGAAGACCTGCTTACATTCAGCCATTGCTGGCTTCAGGCTCTGGTCGGGGAAGAGAAGGCCGTCGCAGACAAAGTCCAAATCAGACGGCTCGTCGCCAAATCGCCGCCGTATTTCCAGTATTTCCTTCCGTCCTGCGAATAGGCTTCAAATCCGTGATCGATCCATTCCCAGATAAAGCCGCCTTGAAGGCCGTGATGCGAATAAATAGCTTTCCAGTAATCGCCGAGGCTTCCGTTGGAATTTCCCATCGCGTGGGAATATTCGCACATTATTAACGGCCTTTGATCGTTTGTGTATTTTGAAAAGTCTATTATGTTTTCTATTTCAGGATACATCGGGCACACGATGTCAGATAACGTTCTTCCCTGCTGCCACCTTTCAAGGACACTGCCTTTGCCGCGCATCGCGCCTTCGTAGTGAACTGGCCTATCGCGATCGTAAGAGCGTATCCACGCGGCTCCCGCTTCATGATTGCTTCCGCAGCCGCTTTCGTTTCCAAGCGACCAGACAGCGACGCAAACGTGGTTTTTATCACGCAATACCATGCGCTGCATGCGCAGTAAAAACGCGTAAGACCAACTTTGATCATCGCAAAGCTGCGTCCAGAAGCAGTGGCTTTCGATATTCGCTTCGTTCCATAAATAAATGCCGTAACGGTCGCAAAGCTCGTACCAGCGCTCATCATCGGGATAATGGCTCGTTCTTACTGCGTTAAAGTTATGCGATTTAAGTATTTTAATGTCGCGTAACATCGACTGCGCGCAGAGCGTCTTCCCCGTTTTTTCATCATGCTCGTGGCGGTTAACGCCCTTGATATAAACCGCTTTTCCGTTAATCAAAAGTTCGCGGTTTTTAATTTCTATGTTTCTGAAACCCGTGCAAAAAGCGTAACATTCGCAGGGGACGCCGTTACGCGAAAGTTCGGCGCAGATGACGTAAAGATTCGGCGCTTCGTGCGACCATGCTTTAGGATTATCAATTAAAAGCTGCGCGCATGCTGTATCGCTATTAAGCCTGTAATCGGGAACGAATTCGACGCTTGCCCCTGATAGACTTCCTTCATTAAGCATTGATAACGCGATTTCATTAACTTCATTTACGCTTTGCGGAAGGCGAAACGGATAAAGGCTGCATTTTACCGTAAATAAATCTTCGCTTTTTTTTGAATTTGATGTTTCGCCGTTTCCTGTGCTGCGGCTTTCAGGAAGTTTCCCGCCGAGCGTTACATTAATTTTTATTTTTCCTTCGGTTTTTCCGCCGCAGGACGCGCTGATGATTCCAGGAAGCGCTTTAATGTCTTCCACATAACAATCGCCTGTGGAGTAAAGATACACGCTGCGGTGAATTCCGCCGAGCCACCATTGATCCTGATCTTCTACATAACTCGCGTCGGAATAGCGCACAACTTTTACGCACAAAAGATTTTCTCCGTCATGAATGAACGGAGTAATATCGTACTCCTGCGGAAGGCGCGTGTCTTTTCCGGCTCCTGCGAAAAACCCGTTTATGTAAACAAGGGCCGCGCTTTCGGCGGAACCAATATGAAGAATTACGCGCCTTTTCTTCCATGCGTCAGGCAGAATAAATGTTCTGCGGTAAAGACCTGTCGGGTTTTCCAAAGGCGTATTCGGCGGGTTTGCCTGAAAAGGCATCTGAACGTTCGTATAATGGGGCTTGTCAAAACAATTTTCAAAACGTGAATTGCCGCCCTG